>DATNFM010000134.1:0-26239 GCA_035606435.1 Streptosporangiaceae bacterium
CAAGACCGGGCGTCCCTGGTGGTCGTGCCGATCGGCGGGATCTCCCGGCTGACGCAGGAGGGCATGTCGGCGGCCCTGTCGCTGGGCGACGAGGTCACAGCGGTCACCGTCTGCTACAACGACCCTGACGCCGAAGAGGCCGACACCAGACTCAGGCAGCAGTGGGACGAATGGGATCCAGGCGTGCGGCTAGTCTCGCTGCACACCGATCGGCGCTCGCTCGGTCCGCCGATAGTCGACTACCTGCGCGATCTTGAGTCGCAGGACCGCTATCACCGGATTGTCGTGCTGATCCCCGAGGTCCAGCCGGCCAGGCGATGGCAGCGGATCCTGCACAACCAGCGGGGGTTCGTCCTAGACCGGGCGATCCAGAAGGGCACGATTAACGTCGTGATCTGCCGCCTGCATTTCCAGCTGGCCACCTGGTCGCCACCGGGACAGGCTGTTTCGGCTCCTCCACCGGTTCCGTCGCCGTGAGGCTGGCTGAAGACGAGGCCCGGCGGAGGTTCGCGGCGGCGCGGGTCGCCCGGCTGGCCACGCTATCCGCGCAGGGGACGCCGCACGTCGTGCCGTGCACCTTCGCCGTCGACGGGGAACTGATCTACTTCGCCGTCGACGCGAAGCCGAAATCGACGACCAACCTCCAGCGGCTCGCGAACATCGCGGCCAACCCGAACGTGGCCGTGCTGACCGACCACTATGACGAGGACTGGTCGGCGCTGTGGTGGGTGCGGGCCGACGGCCAGGCGAGCGTGCTCGATGACACCGACGCGATGGCCGGACCGATCAGGCTGCTCGCCGCTCGCTACCCCCAGTACGTCACCAGCCCGCCCGGCGGCCCGGTCGTAGCGATCCGGGTGATCCGCTGGACGGGCTGGTCTGCTGCTTAGCTGGTGATCTGCCGGCTGGCGATCTGTCGGCTGATCACAGGTCCGCGACGGCCGGGACTACCTGCGAGCCGAGGATCTCAAGCGGGGTGAGGTCCCAGACGTTGGCCACGGCACCGATCGCCGTGTCGAACCCCATCTCGGCGAGCCCGCCGAGCTGATCGATGATCTGGTTGACGTTCTCGCCCTCGGAACCCGGGTCGAAGACGAAGTAGCACGACTTGCGGATCTCGTCGTAGACCCTGCCCTCGGCGTCGCAGTGCTCACGGAGCACGTCCAGCTTGCGCGCCAGGTCGGGGCCGGGAAACAGGTTGGTCGCCTGGGCGTAGCGAGCGACGAAACGCAGCGTCTTCCGCTCGCCACCACCGCCGATCATGATCGGCGGATGCGGCTTCGACAAAGGCTGCGGGTGGTTGAGCGGCCGGTCGAGCTCGTAGTGCTGGCCACGATAGGGGGAATCGTCGTCCCTCCACATCTGCAGGCAGATCTGAAGGGTCTCCTCCAGGCGTTCGAATCGTTCGGCGACGGGCGGGAACGGAATGCCGAGACCCTTCGACTCCTCGTCGTTCCAGGCGGCGCCGATACCGAGCCAGGCTCGGCCGCCGGAAAGGACGTCGAGCGTGGTCACGATCTTGGCGAGTATGCCGGGGTACCGGTAGATGGCGCCGGTCACCAGGGTCAGCAGCTTGGCTCGGGACGTGCACGCGGCCAGATAGCCCAGTGTGGTGTACGCCTCGAGCATGTCGTTTTCTGGCGGGCCGGCCACCCGGATCTGAAAGAAGTGGTCCATCACGCTGATGAACTCGAATCCGGCTTCGTCCGCCGTGCGGGCGACGGCCGCGAGTTCGGCGCCGAGCTTGGCTGGCCCGTTCGGCCAGTTGAAATCAGGAACTTGTAGTCCGAGCTGCATGTGAGCGCGCATCTCCCTTAGGGTCAGGCGGTCCGCGACGCCCGGCTAGCGCCGCGGCACCGCCGTCGGGTAAGGCTAATGCAGGTGCAGATTCACTCCGAGCAGCGTTAGCCACCAGAGGAAAACCGCTAGGAGGGCCGAGCCAATGACCTTTAGGACACCAATAGTGATGTAGTGCTTGCTGACAGCAATGATTATGCCTACGACGATGTAGATCAGAAAGAACACGCTGATCGAGAGTCTCTTGTTCAATGTCGGTTGCTCCGATCTCGCCGAACGCCAGGAAATGGCGCTGCGGGCGCCGCGCAGCGCCGCTCGCCGTAGCTACCCAGCGTGGAGCATCCCATTCGCCGGAAATGATGCGGGCAAGCGCGTTCTTTCGTAGAACTGGCTAAGAGTTCCGGCGGCCGGCTGAGAAGAGGTTGGGGCTAAGACTTCACCAGCCTGGAGACGGCTTGGGCGGCCTCCCTGACCTTCTGCTCGCCTTCCGGTCCGCCCTGAGCGACGGCCTCCGTCACGCAGTGGCTGAGATGGTCTTCGAGCAGCCCGAGGGCGACCGACTGAAGCGCCCTGGTGACCGCCGCGACCTGAGTCAGGACATCGATGCAGTAGACGTCTTCGTCGACCATCCGTTGCAGGCCGCGAACTTGTCCCTCGATCCGGCGAAGGCGCTTCAAATAGGCGTCTTTGTCCTGGCTGTAACCGTGCATGCCTCACCGTACCTTGTCCTGGCAGCCATCGGCTCTACCGCTTCATCCTGGTCAGCCGCCGGCGCCGGCCGGTCTTCGCATACTTCTTCTGGGTCTGGGTAGCTCGCCCGCACTACTCCAGATCACGGTCTGGATCACGTTACCGAAGGAGTGATTGAGATGGCTGGGACGCTCCGCGTTCGAAGGAGCCGTGGCGCTTTCAGCGGTGTGCTGCTCGTCCTGCTTGGCCTGTGGGGTGGCCTCGCACCAATGATCGGCCCGCAGCTGCATTTCGCGTACACGCCCGATCGAGACTGGGCAGTCACCTCCGGACGAATCTGGCTTGAGTTCATCCCCGCCGCGATGGTCCTCGTGGGCGGGCTGATGATGATGGCTAGCAGGCTCCGGCCCTGGGCCTTGCTAGGCGCGTCGATGGCCATCGTCGGAGGCGGCTGGTTCGCGCTGGGGAGCGTAGTAGCGAGGCTGTGGATGCACACGCCGCCCGCGCAGGGAACGCCGATTGGCGGACCAGTACTCCAGGCTCTGGAGCAGCTGGCATTCTTCACCGGACTTGGTGCGGTGATCATCTTCCTCGGCGCGAGCGCGTTCGGCCGACTGTCGGTCATCTCGGTGCGGGACGCGAGCCTGGCTGACCGGGCCGTGCCGGCTGGGCCAGCGGAGCCGGTCAGCGGGCCGCTTCCGGTGCGCGAACCGCTGCCCGACAGCGAACGGATTCCGTTCGGCGACGACCCGGAGTCCACCGCCCAGCTGCGGAAGCCGACCACGTCAACCGCCAGGACCCCGATGGCCACGTTGGCCAGAATCGCGAGCCGGAACAAGCCGGTCAAGGAGTCCAGCGACGACAGCAGCACCTCGAATGACTCCCCGACCTTGAGCCGGACTGGTTCAAGCAGCTAGCGGGAGAGTGAACCGGCGGAGCCGGCTTACCCTGCAGTGGTAGGCCGGCCCCGCCGAATGTTGCCTGCAGGCGGACTGGCCGGGCCCTTTAATCGACAACACGTGCGGGGCCAACCGTTATGCGATTTACTTTGAGTCCGACTTGCGAACAGTGGCCGCACCTATTCGCATAGCTTCGGGTAATAGTACGATACGCTCTGTTTTTTAAGGTTGAGGTAGGCTGTAGAGCATGGCGAGCCCACGGGATCCGGCGCGGTCGAAGGAAAACGCGCCTATCGCCGACTTGGGTCCCGTGGTTGATGATGCCGTGGTAGACGTGGCCGTGGTTGACGATGCTGCGGTCGATGATGCCGTGTTTGACGACGTTGTGTTTGACGACGACATGTTCGTCGACAGGGCGTTTGACGGTGAGCCCGAGGTCATCGCGCATTCCGTGGTTGAGCTCGCCGACGAGCAGGTCGAAGACGATGAGCCCGAGGTCACGCCTCATCTGATGGAGATCACCGAGATCCTGCCGGTGGAGCTGGCGGTGTCGGAGCTAGCCGAGGCACCGTCGGTCGATCTGTCCGACAACCTGCCGGTGGTCAAGGGTCTGGTAGCTAAGCGCCGGACACCCAGATCGGTCCGCCCCAGGCGTGGCCGCCCTCGCAGTGCCCACGCCGATCGCGAGATCTTGCGTGCGGCCACCGAAATCCTCGAAGTCAAGGGTGTCGGGGGGCTCTCGATCGAGGAGGTTGCCTCGAAGGCAAGCGTGGGCAAGACCACCATCTACCGCCGCTGGTCCTCGCGCGGGACGCTTGCGCTCGATGCGTTCCTGGCTGTCTTTGACGGTCAGCAGGCGCTGCCGGATACCGGAACGTTCTCCGGGGACCTGCGGATCGCATTCGGCCGGTGGGTCAAGGCCGTAGCGGGAACGAGCGCTGGCATCATGCTGGTCGGCCTGATCGCCGAGCTGCAGCAGGACCGGATCCTCGCCGCCAAGTGGCAGGATCAGGTCGTCGCGCCGCTGCGGGCTCAGTTCTCGATCATGCTGGACCGGGCTATCAGCCGGGGCGAGATACCGGGCGACACCGACGCCAGCGTTGTGCTTGACCTAGTCTTCGGCGCCTGCTACTACCGCCTGCTGCACGGTCACCGGCCGCTTAATGAGCAGTTCGTCAACCAGGTCGTCGACGTGGTAACCATCGGCGTCGGAGCAAAGCCCGAGTTACGGGCGCCGGGAGAATTGGCGTCGTCCGGCGAGTTAGCCGCCGTCCGGCCAGTTCTGATCCCGGAGAGGCTGCCAACCGCAGGCTGGTACTTCAGCCACTAGCCGGACCGTCCTTGGCGCGCTCCGTAGTCGTCGCTTCGACCCGTTCTCCGGATCCGCGCGGCCGGCCAGCTACACCGACCCCACCAGCAACACCCGCCACTCCTAACGCACACCGCCCCCGGCGGCACGCCCAACTTCCCACGTCCCTCGCCGTCTTCCCACGGATCGCGACGTCTTCCCACGGGTTTTTCACTCGCAAAAGCCGCGTATCCGGGCAAAATTTGTCCAGAATCCGTGGGAAGACGTCATTATCCGTGGGAAGACGGCGAGGGACGTGGGAAGACGGCGACGGACGTGGGAGGGCCTTTGACGTGCGGGGCTGGCCGGTGGTTGCTGGTTAGGAGAGGCGCTGCAGGGCCATGCTGCCCTTGAAGCCGTGGTTGACCTCGATGACGCCGGCCGACGGGCCGGGCAGCAAGATCGCCGCACCTGGCAGCTTGATGGTGCCCGAGACCGCCCCGGTGCCGGCATTGAGCTTGCTGAAGGTCGGAGGCGAGCACTTCTTGCCGCAGACTTGCACCTCCACGACCAGGCCGAGCTGTCGCCCGCGATGTTCTCGGCGTTGTTCGATATCTTCCTGGACGACAACTGCGCCAAGGTGGTGGCGTTGTAGGTGTTGATCGTCGCATGAGTGCCGAAGAGCATCAGGTCCACCCGGCCGCCGGACAGAGCGAGCGGGAGGCCTACCGCGGCACTGATCTTCTTGGACTTGACCACGCCGGACGGCGTCACGTGGTTGAGGAATGGGTCGCGGAGCCGGAAACCACGATCCGGCTGACCGTCGCGAACTCAAAGCCACTTTCGTCGGTGCCCCAGTCGGTCCAGGACCAGACGGTGCCGCCGACAGCCAGCAGGCCAGCCGACGTAATCGGGACGACCGGGCTGGAGAGCGTCCAGTGCTTGACCTTGCTGCCATTTGAGAGGCGGTATTCGGTGACGGTCAGGCCCGTCTGGACGAACAAATCGGTCTGGTTTGCTGCCACTGCCATCACGCGTGAACTGGCGTGCACTTGCGCCTTAGGCTTGCCGTTTCCGATGACGCGGTAGACGACAGCTCCGCGCGAATAGTAAAGCGAACCGTCCGGGCCCTCGTTGAAACGTTGGCGAAGACATTGGTCGTTGTGCCGAGAGCGACCTTCGGACCGCCGTGCAGAGCGGCGTGAGCCGGGTTTCGAGATGCGGCCTGCGCCCCCGCCGACGCGACTGTGAGACCCGCGATTGCGATGCCCAGGGCCGGGATTACGGCCCCGGCGAGGCGACCTCTGCGAAGGACGGTCAAGGACGACATCAGCTGTCTCCTCCCTGGCCGGGGCTGCCGATCACCGCGGTTGCGCTGATCATACAGAGATCGCGTCGCTGCGGACAGTGCGCTCAGCGCCGGACATTGAGCACAGTGACGCGGCCGATAACTTAGACCGGGATAGTCAGCAGAGTCGCGCCGTGCACGACCTCAACTTCGATCTTGGACAGGTTCGGCAGATCGATCGAGGTGCCGCCCTGGATCAGCAGATGAGCAGGGTGACCAGGGACGCCGTAGCCGGCCGCCGGGACCAGCCAGCCCATCATCACCCGGCGCTCGCCGGACTTCGACACGGCGATGAGCTCGCAGTCCAGCGGACCGCGCACCTTGGACAAGTCGAGCGTGACCGCGGTGCCCCATGGCTTGGACGCCAGGCCGACGATTCCGGTGATGCCGGTGGCCGGGTTCGCCGCCGAGTGACGCGATCCGGTGATGCGGGTGAGGGGCGCAGTCACCGCTTTGGGCGAAGCGACGGCCTGGCCGGCCGCGACTCCGCCCGCCAGGAGCACCACGCTAGCGGCCACCGCAACCAGCCCGCGTAGTCTCGTCTGCCTGCGGATAGCGGCGTTCCGCCTGCTCACGAGATCGGCGACCGCGGCCTGATCCGGTTCTTCATCCTCCAGGGCAACGGGTTCCAGCCCGGCGAACAGATCGGCCATCGCGGCGAAATCAGCAAGCTCGGATGGGCAGGACGCGCATTGAGCCAGATGAGCCTCGAAATCTTCCCGGTCGCTCGCTTCGAGCAGGCCAAGTGAGTAGGCGGCCACATCGGTGTGCTCAACGCTCATAGCGACACCCCCCGTTCGGCCAAGACAAGTCGAAGGGCGCGAAGCGCGTAATATACCCGCGACTTAACTGTACCCACCGGAATCCCGAGTACGTCTGCCGCCTCAATAACCGTTCGGTCACTGAGGATTGTCTCATTAAGAACCTGACGGTGCGATGGCGTCAGAGCTCTCAAAGCATCAGTGACGATAACACTACGCAACACCTCGTCGGTCAGGTCTGCGACCGATGCCTTCTCTAGCTTGTCTTCTCCCGTCTCCGGCGGCCGTGCGTCTTTTCTCCGTTGTTCGTCGATGACGATACGCCTGGCAACGGTGGCGAGCCAGGGCATCAGCGACGGGGCGGACGGGTCCAGCCGGCCGCCCTGGCGCCAGGCCCGCAACATCGTCTCCTGCACGACGTCTTCGGCGTGCTGACGGTCTCCGGCGGTCAACCGGAGCACAAACGCCATCAGCGGAGACCAATACTGGCGGTAGAGATCGGCAACCAAACGATCTTCGCTGACCTGGTCTGACCGGAACGCGGTTCCAGCCAAGCGCGGACGGCGTTTCTCCGTTCCCCGCCCAGCCGCGGGAATCGTCATCGAAAAAGCTCCTGTCCACGGACCCGGTATCGAGTTCGATTGCACGGATCGTATCGCGACGGCGGATGCCACGGGCGATTCGGGACAACCGCCACCAGGGGCGCTCAGAACTCCCAGGGAACTCACAGGAAAAATACTTCGCCAGGGCTGAACCCTTCGGATCAGCGGCTGCGTACTCCTGTCCGAAATCCCGGGCCTGGGGGAGGAAAGCTGGCGGCCGGCCACGCGCCGCCAACGACACAGGGAGTTGCCCGATCATGAGTCACATTCAGTCAACCAGCCAGCGCGTACGGAACAAGGCTGCTATCGGTTTTGGAGTGCTCGGTTTGGCCGCAGCGGCGTTGACCATCGGCTTGACCTCGGCTGGCGCCGCGCCAACGGCACCGGCCAAGCACGACGACTCGGTCACATTCAAGCTCGTACCGTCACCTGGCATCAAGGCCTGCGTGCCACACGCAGCCGGGCACGTCAAGATCACGCCCGGCAAGCTCAACGACACGATGACGGTGTGGGTCTCCGGTTTCCCGAAGAACATCGGCTTTGACCTGTTCGTGATCCAACTGCCGAACAAGCCCTTCGGCCTGTCCTGGTACCAGAGCGACCTCAATGTCGGCGCGAAGGGCAGTGGCTCGGCGACCGTCAAGGGCATCTTCGACCGCGAGACCTTCACGGTGTCGCCCGGCGGCACGACCACGGTCCCGCCCGGCGCCACGATCCCGCCACAGCACCAGTTCCACCTGGGCCTGTGGTTCAACAACCCGAGGACCCCGTTCAATCTCGGCTGCGAGGTTGGCGCAACCTCTCCCATCATTACTCCATTCAACGGCGAGCAGCACGCCGGAATCCAGGCCCTGAACACCGCGAATTTCAAGGGCAAGGGCCCGCTTTCCAAGGTCCGCCGCTGACAACTGACCGGTAGGGAGTCCGACCCGACAACGGCGCCTTACCAACGAAGAGACCGGTTGCCCGCCGGGGTACAACTCCCCGGCGGGCAACTACGTCCCTCTGGGCAAAGTGCAGCCCAGAGCATGAGGGCCGGCCGCAGACGGGGGCAGCGGCCGGCCCTTGTTTGCCCAGCCTGATTGCGGATAGATCCTGAACCGCCTACATAACCGCATCTCAGATACCACTGGGGGGTATGCTGCGAGGTATGACTCTGACGGCCGTGACGCAACTGGCCCTGCACCAGGTGGCCTCGTTTCAGCTTGACCAGCACGCTCAGGGGGTCAGCGCGGGGACCGTGCTTGGCAACATCGGCTCGTCGCTGCGCGAGGCGTTCTTCATGTTCTGGGACACGCTCTGGGCGCTGATCGGCGGTTTCGCGCTATCCGGGGCAGTCCAGGCGTTTGTGCCGAGGGAAGCGCTGCGGGCGAAGCTCGGCAACCATCGGCCCGCGGCGGTGACCAGGGCGTCGGTCGTCGGCGCGCTGTCCTCATCCTGCTCTTACGCCGCCTCGGCGATGGCTAAGTCGTTGTTCGCCAAGGGCGCCGACTTCGTCACGTCAATGATCTTCATGTTCGCGTCGACCAATCTGGTGGTCGAACTCGGTCTTGTTCTCGTCGTGCTGATCGGCTGGGAGTTCGTCGCCGCCGAGTACGTCGGCGGAGTCATCATGATCGTGCTGCTCGCGCTGCTCGGCGGCCTGTTCCTGTCTGGCCGGGCGGTCAGCGACGCGCGAGCCAAGCTCGACGCGGACCACGCCCAAGGCACTGGCCACGAACACCGAACCGGCCACGAGCAGGGGGCACCGGCCGACCACGCCCACGGAGATGGCCACAGTGCCCATGACCACAGTGCCGATGATCACGGGGCCCACGACCACGGGGCCCACGACCACGGGGCCCACGACCACGGACACGAGGCGCACGGGACCGGCGAGGAGCCGACGCAGCCGTGGCGGCGGGCCATCCGGACCAAGGCCGGCTGGGCGGACGCGGCGACCTACACGGTCGCCGACCTGACCATGCTCCGCCGGGAAATGATCATCGGCTTCGGCATCGCCGGCTTCATCGCCGTGCTGGTACCCGACTCGTTCTGGCACACGTTCTTCATCACCGGACACGGCATCTGGACGAGCATCGAGAATGCGATCGTCGGCCCGTTCATCGCCCTGATCAGTTTCGTCTGCTCGATCGGCAACGTCCCGCTGGCCGCCGCCCTGTGGAAGGGCGGCATCAGCTTCGGCGGCGTAGTCAGCTTCATCTTCGCGGACCTGATCGCGCTGCCGCTCGTGCTGATCTACCGGAAGTTCTACGGGACCCGGCTGGCGTTGCGCATGCTCGCGGTCTTCTGGGCCGTGATGGCCGCGGCCGGCCTGGTGACCGAGTTGATCTTCAGCGGCGCCGGCCTGATCCCAACCCGTCGTCCGATCCAGATCGTGCCCGAGCACCTGACCTGGAACTACACGACGATCCTGAACATCATCTTCGGCGGGATCTTCGCCGTCTTGTTCTTCCTGTACCGGAACCGGAGCAAGTACGGCGGAGGCGACGGGTATGCGATCGACCCGGTCTGCGGCATGCAAGTGGAGAAGTCCTCGGCACCGCGCCAGATCAGCATCGAGGGCCAGACTTACTGGTTCTGCTCGGATCGCTGCTGCGACCGCTTCGACGCGAGCCCAGCCCGCTTCTCCGGCGCGTCATCGGCCCGCTAGCCGCGGATCGCGCTTATTAGGTTGATTACCGCCAGCACGGCCATCGCAACCGCGCCGAACAGGGTGATCGTTCGGACCGGGATCAGCCTGAGCAGGCCCCGGCCGCCGGCCAGGGCCAGGGCGGCCACTCCGATCAGCGCCAGCCAGGATCCGGCGCCGACCGCGAGCGGGTCGTGGTACTTGGCGGCCAGGTTGACGATCAGGATCTGGGTCAGATCGCCGAACTCGGCGACGAAGATCACCACGAAGCTGGTCATGGCGACCCGCAGGAAAGTCGGCGGGGTCTCCTCATCTTCCTTTACGGCCTCGTCGGCGTCCTTGCGGCCGCGGATCAGCACTACCGCACCGACCCCGAACAGCACCGCAACGATGATCGAGAGAACCCGGTGCGGGAGGAGGGTGAGCAGGCTTCCGGCGACGAGGGCGAGCAGCACGTGCACGGCGAACGCGGCCGCGACGCCAGTGAGCACGTAACCCGGCCGGTACTTGCTGCCGAGCAGCAGGCTGGCCAGCGCCGTCTTGTCCGGCAGTTCAGCGGGGAACACTAGCCCGAAGGTTGTGGCGGCCACCGCGAAGTTCACTCAGGCGAGCTTGCCTTACGGACCTGGGTGGCAGCAAATCAGCCCGGACGAGCCCGGACCCGGACGAGCCCGGACCCCTGGGCGAGCCCGGACCCAGGACGAGCCCCGGCCAGAGCGGCCCCGACCAGCCCGGCAGGCGACTGACCTCGGGAAGCCCGGGCCGCGAGCGGACGCAAATTTTTCTCCCTCCAAAATCTTTTCCGGTGATGTCGATCTGGGACGCTGGCGTTCGACGCACGGGTGAGAAAGCCAAGAAGCGGTGGTCGCGGACCGCCGCCGGACATCAGGAGATGCGATGCGATTCCTCGGATACACCCTGGGCGACCCGAACACCGAGTTCCCGCCGCCCGACCCGGCGATGTACGAGAAGATGGGCGCGTTCGTGGCCGAGGCCACCCAGGCCGGCGTGCTGCTGGCGACCGGCGGCGTGCGGCCGCCCGCGGAGGCCATCAAGGTCAAGTACGCCGACGGCGAGTTCACCGTGATGGACGGCCCGTTCTCCGAGGCCAAGGAGTTGATCGGGGGCTGGGCGCTGATGGAGGTGCGGGACAAGGCCGAGGCGATCGAGTGGACCAAGCGGTTCCTCACGATCGCCGGCGGGGGCGAGTCGACCCTGCGCGAAGTCGAGGGTGGCTGACCTGGTCCGGCCATGATCTGGGCCAGCGCAGGCGGCCCGGCAGCGATAACGAAGACGCTGCCGAGCCGCTTCGCTTTGCCCCTAGGGTGGCGTTGTGGCCGATACCGAGGTCCAGCACGCGATCGAGACCGTCATCAGGCTGGAGTCTGCCCGGCTGATCGCCGGGCTGGCCCGGTACGCGGGCGGCGACCTGGACCTGGCCGAGGAGCTCGCGCAGGACGCGGTCGTCGCAGCGCTCGAACAGTGGCCGGGCGGCGGCGTACCGATGAACCCCGGCGCCTGGCTGATGACGGTGGCCAAGCGGAGGGCGGTCGACCAGTTCCGCCGGAACCGGGAGCTGGAGCGCAAGTACGCCGAGATCGGACGAGTGCTTGAGGCCGACGAGGCCGCGGACGACGGCACCTTGGGATTCGACCGCGCCATCACCGACGAGATCGAGGACGACCTGCTGCGGCTGATCTTCACCGCCTGTCACCCGGTGCTGTCGGTCCAGGCCAGGGTCGCGCTCACGCTGCGCCTGCTCGGCGGCCTGACCACGACCGAGATCGCCCGCGCCTACCTGGTGCCCGAGCCCACGATCGCCCAGCGCATCGTGCGCGCCAAGAAGACGCTGTCGAACGCGAATGTCCCGTTCGAGACGCCGGACGCAGAGCAGCGGCCGTCCCGGCTGGCGTCGGTGCTCGAGGTCATCTACCTGGTGTACAACGAAGGCTATTCGGCCACGGCCGGTGAAGACTGGACCAGGCCCGGGCTCTGCCACGAGGCCCTGCGGCTCGGGCGGCTGCTGGCGCAGCTGGCCCCGGACGAGCCTGAGGCGCACGGGCTGGCCGCGCTGATGGAGATCCAGTCCTCCCGGCTAGCCGCGCGGGCCGGGCCGAACGGCGAGCCGATCTTGCTGCTTGACCAGGACCGGTCGCGCTGGGACCAGCTGCTGATCGGGCGCGGGCTGGCCGCCCTGGCGCGGGCCATCGAGCTCGGCGGCGAACGCGGTCCCTACGTGCTCCAGGCGTCGATTGCCGCGTGCCACGCGCGGGCGTACCGGGCCGAACAGACCGACTGGGCCCGGATCACCGAGCTGTACGAGGTGCTCGCCGAGGTCATGCCGTCGCCGATCGTCGAGCTTAACCGGGCGGTGGCGGTGGGGATGGCGTTCGGGCCCGAGGCGGGACTGGCTCTGGTCGACCAGCTGGCCGCCGAGCCGTCGTTGCGCGGCTACCACCTGCTGCCGAGCGTGCGCGGTGACCTGCTGATGAAGCTGGGGCGTCCGACCGAGGCGGAGGCCGAATTCCGGCGCGCTAGCGATCTGACCGGCAATGTCCGGGAGCGGGAGCTGACCGAGCGGCGGGCTCAGGAGGCGGGCGACTCGGCCGAATCTTGAACGTAAGTTTGCAGGTCAGTGTTGGCTGGTCAGCGGCTAGCTCTTTCGAAACTATGTTCTACTGATGATATGAGTGAGGTAACCCGTCCGGACTGGTGGTCGTATCCTGTTCAGTGTCCAGCAGGTCATCAGTGGGGGCCAGGTCGGGTGATCGTGAGCTGGTCGCCGTGTGACTGCCCTGGAGCGCTCAGCCACCCGGGCAAAGGACATCAATGCGTGCGCTGCGGCACCCGCGGCTGCACGGCCACCTGGTACACGCCCAAACACGGCTGGCCGCCGACCTGAGCGGCAGCCCGCGGTGGTCCTCACAGCACAACCGGCGCGGGCCTGTCAGACTACCGACCATGCACACGCTGGTCGCCGATCATCCGCTCATCGCCCACAAGCTCACAGCGCTGCGCGATGTCCACACCGAGACACCTGTATTCCGCAGCCTGACCGACGAGCTTGTCACGCTGCTCGCCTACGAAGCCACCCGCGACGTCAAGGTCGAGCAGGTCACCGTCCACACGCCGGTCGCCTCGGCGGAGGGGGTCAAGCTCGCCCGGCCGATCCCGCTGGTGATCCCGGTGCTTCGGGCCGGCATCGGCATGCTCGACGGCATGGCCAGGCTGCTGCCCAAGGCCGATGTCGGCTTCGTCGGGCTGGCCAGGGACGAGGAGACGCTGGTCGCCTCCACCTACGCGACCAGGCTGCCCGCCGACCTGACCGGACGCGACACGTTCGTGCTGGACCCGATGCTGGCGACGGGCGGAACGCTGGAAACCGTGTTCGGCATGCTCGCCTCGCGCGGAGCGGCGTCGATGACCGCGATCTGCTTGCTGGCGGCCCCCGAGGGGATCGCGCGGGTGCATGAGGCATTCCCCGACGACTTCCCGATCCCGGTCAAGGTGGTCACCGCCGGACTGGACGAGCGGCTCAACGAGCGCGGCTACATCGTGCCCGGTCTAGGCGACGCGGGCGACCGGCTGTTCGGCGAGATCTAGCCCGCCGCCGGACGCCAGGCGCCGGGCCTTAGATTCCGACCGGGTGCCAGACCGTCTTGGTTTCGAGGAAGGCAAGCATCCGGCGCGGCGTCGGTGCGGCCGCCCACTCATCCTCGGCCCAGAACACCCGTTTCACGTTCCCCGCCGCCAGCCGCTCCAGCTCGGCCCGGCTTTCCCCCGGGGCCCCGGTGAGGTCGATCGCGTTCACATCGAAGTGCCCGGCCAGCACCGGAGCCAACTCCGCCATCTTGCCGGTGAGCACGTTGACCACACCGCCGGGCACGTCGGAGGTCGCGAGCACCTCGGACAGCGTGATCGCGGGCAGCGGCCGTTCCTCGCTGGCCACGACCACGACCGAGTTGCCCGTCGCGATCACCGGCGCCACCACGCTCACCAGCCCGAGCAGGCTCGAGGTCGCCGGCGCGAGCACGGCCACGACCCCGGTCGGCTCGGGCACGCTGAAGTTGAAGTACGGCCCCGCCACCGGGTTGGCCGCGCCGACGACCTGCGCCACCTTGTCCGTCCAGCCCGCGTACCAGACCCATCGATCTATCGAATCGGCGACCGCCTGCTGGGCGGCTGTCTGAGAAATTCCTTCAGCTTGAAAAATTTGCGCGGCGAATTGTCCGCTGCGACCTTCGATCATCTCGGCGACCCGGTAAAGCACCTGCCCCCGGTTGTAAGCGGTAGCGCCGCTCCATTTCGAAACGGCTCCGCGCGCCGCAACGACCGCGTCGCGCACGTCTTTCCTAGAGGCCCAAGCAGCAAAAGCCAGCAACTCCCCCGTCTTCGCCGCATGCACCGGGTAAGACCGCCCAGACTCTGACCTCGGGAAAGCACCGCCGAGGTAAAGCTTGTAAGTCTTATTAATCCCGAGCCGCTGACCAGCAACACCGGCTGCCACCGACACCCTGCTCTCTCCCCCCTCATGCGCCGGACTCTTCCCGCCGCCCTTGGGACCAGTCTTTGCACTCCGGCCCGATCCAGGCGAAGCCTCTCCCCGCACGCCGTCGGTAGACGGCTCGTCAGGCGCGCGTTCCTGCGCGACTGGCGAGTCGGCTATTGGCGGCTTCTTACCCGACGCAGGCTTGGCCTTTTCAGACATCGAGGTACGCCCCGAGTCCGTGTCGGCCACCCTCACGCCCGTACCCCGATTCTCGGTAACCCCCGAAAGGACTAGCCGGATCAAACCGGTTATACGTATTCGCCCACACCACACCCGCCCGCATCTTCTGCGCCATCCACAAGATCCGGCTCCCCTTCTCCGTCCACACCCCGGCCGACAACCCGTAAGGCGTGTTGTTCGCCTTGGTCACGGCCTCGTCCGGCGTCCGGAACGTCAGCACCGACAGCACCGGCCCGAAGATCTCCTCGCGCGCGATCCGATGGGACTGACTGACCCCCGTGAACACCGTCGGCGCGAACCAGTAGCCGCGCCTGGGCAGCTCGCATGGCGGCGACCAGCGATGCGCGCCTTCCGCCTCGCCGGCGGCGGACAGCTCGGTGATCTTGTCCAGCTGCTGGCGTGAGTTGATCGCCCCGATGTCGGTGTTCTTATCCAGCGGGTCCCCGAGCCGCAGCGTGGTCAGCCGCCGCTGGAGCCGTTCGACCACGTGCTCGGCCACCGACTCCTGCACGAGCAACCGCGAGCCGGCACAGCAGACATGTCCCTGGTTGAAGAAGATCCCGTTGACGATCCCCTCGATGGCCTGGTCGATCGGGGCGTCGTCGAACACCACGTTGGCCGCCTTGCCGCCGAGCTCAAGAGTCAGCTTCTTGCCGGTACCCGCGACGGCCTTGCTGATCGCGATGCCGACTTCGGTCGAGCCGGTGAACGCGACCTTGTCGATCCCAGGATGACCGACCAGCGCCGCGCCGGTCTCGCCCGCGCCGGTCAGCACGTTCACCACTCCGGGCGGCAACTCGGCCTGCTGGCAGACCTCCGCCAGGAGCAACGCGCTCAGCGGCGTGGTCTCGGCAGGCTTGAGCACGCAGGTATTGCCGGCCGCGAGCGCGGGCGCCAGCTTCCAGGCCGCCATCAGCAGCGGGAAGTTCCAGGGGATCACCTGGCCGGCCACGCCGAGCGGACGCGGCGCCGGTCCGAACCCGGCGTAGTCGAGCTTGTCGGCCCAGCCCGCGTAGTAAAAGAAGTGCGCGGCGGCCAGCGGGATGTCGACGTCCCTGGTTTCCTTGATCGGCTTGCCATTGTCGATCGACTCGAGCACCGCGAACTCACGGGACCGTTCGGCCAGGATCCGCGCGATCCGGTACAGGTACTTGGCCCGCTCCGGGCCCGGCATCGGGCTCCACACCTTCTCGTAGGCGAGTCTCGCGGCCGCGACCGCCCGGTCCACGTCGGCGGCGCCGGCCTCGGCGACCTGGCTCAGCTGCTCTTCGGTCGCCGGGTTCACCGTCGCGAACGTCTGGCCGCTCCCGGCCGGCCCGAACTCGCCGTCCACGAACAACCCGTACTCGGGCGCGATCGAGACGATCTCCCGCGATTCCGGTGCCGGGGCGTACTGCCAGTCGAGCCCGGCCGCCCCGGCCCCTAGCGCGGCGACCTGCGTCTCGCCCTCAGAACCCGCCGCATCATCAGCGCGGCCAGCCTTGTCCGCCAAGCTTGCCTCCCCGACACCGGCTTCCCGCGAACCCGCGAAGCCAGCCCTCATTGTCGCACGCGAGCCGATCAGGCCAAGTTAGTCCCGGGCTGAGGGTTTACTGGGGCCCTGACTAATTGCCGCAAAATTGCGGCCGCCAAATGGGGTAGGTGCGTCATGAGTCGATTCGGTGCCGCGATCGGGGTCGCGCGGCCAGTTGGCCTTCTGGCCGCGGGAGTGCTGCTGCTAGCCGCCTGCGGCGTCGGCACCTCGCACTCGGGAAATTCGGGCGGTTCCGGCGGCAAGGCGCCGGGCAATGGCTGTAAGTCCGGCGGCCAGGGTGGCTCGGGCGGTCAGGGTGGCTGCAGCGGTGGCAAGGGCGGGTCTGGCGGCTCAGGCGGGTCAGGCGGGTCGGGCGGTCACAGCGACTCGGGCGGCTCAGGCGGGCTCGACACGACGTTGTTCCCCGCCACGGTCGGCAATACCTGGGTCTACGCCGACTCGATCGCGGTCGTCGGCAATCAGAAGGGCACGACGACCAATAAGATCACGTCGGTGGTGCCGGACAGCGGCGGCGAGAAGGTGACGATCACCACGCTCAGCGCGATTCCCGGCCTGCCGAGCAAGCCGGCGACGCTGACCTACCAGTTCAACTCCGACGGATCGATCGGCGTGCCGCTGAGCCAGCTGGGCAATGGCTCGACCTCCGTCAAGATCAGCTCGGGCGGCATCGTCTGGCCGTCCCGGTCCGTGCTCGAATCGGGTCAGCCGCACCATTCGACGCTCGGCCTGCAGATTTCGGCGGCCGGCCACACGCTCAAGGTCAACGCGCACGTCACGGTCAGGGGCGTGGGCAACCAGCACGTGACCGTGCCGGCCGGCTCCTACAACGCGACGCTGGTGGACGAGACCATCACCGAAGGCGTCTCTGGCGTCAACCTGACGATCGAAGTCCAGACCTGGCTGGCGAACGGGGTCGGACCGGTGAAGACGGTCGCCTCAACCCAGACCGGCTCCGGCGCCCGCCACGTCATCAGCTCCGACGTCCTGAAATCCTTCAAGCAGGGCTAGCGAGGCCAGCCCAGCAACCAGAGGCCAGCCCAACAACCAGAGGCCAGTCCAGCAACCCGGGCCGCCGAAATTCCCAGCCCCGAACAGCAGCGATGTACCGTTATTGTAGTTCCTTCCTAGGACGCTACTACAGTAACGGGCCGTTGCTGTTGTCCTGGCTACATGGACGTCACGTTACTGTAGTACCTTCCCGGGACGCTACTACAGTAACGAGACTTTGATGCTGCAGGTCCGGCGGCCCAGCGCCGCTCTAGTCGACGGTGAAATAGTCCGGGCCCGAGTAGACGCCGGTGAGCTGCTTGCGGCGCTGCATCAGCAGGTCGTTGAGCAGGCTCGACGCGCCTATCCGGAACAGATCAGGGCTAAGCCAGGCCTGCCCGGCGGTCTCGTTCACCAGTACCAGGTACCTGATCGCGTCCTTGGCGGTGCGAATGCCGCCGGCGACCTTGACCCCGACCCGCCGCCCGGACACCTGCTCGAAATCCCGCACCGCCGACAGCATGACCAGCGCGACGGGCGGAGTCGAGGCCGGGCTCACCTTCCCGGTCGAGGTCTTGATGAAGTCGGCCCCGGCCAGCATCGCCAGCCAGGACGCCCGGGAGACGTTGTCGAGCGTGGCCAGCTCACCGGTCTCCAGGATCACCTTGAGGTGCGCGGAGCCGCAGGCCTCCTTGACCGTCCTGATCTCCTCGTAGACCTGGCCGTACCGGCCGGCCAGGAACGCGCCCCGGTCGATCACCATGTCGATCTCATCGGCGCCCGCAGCCACGGCGTCGGCGGTGTCGGCCAGTTTCACCGCCAGCGACGCCCGCCCGGACGGGAACGCGGTCGCCACCGACGCCACCGCGACCGAGCTACCGGGCCCAGACGCAGGCAAAGCGCCCTTGGCCACCGCCACCAGGTCGGGGTACACGCAGACGGCCGCGACCGGCGGCACCGCCGGGTCGGCCGGATCGGGCCTGACCGCCTTGGTGCACAACCCGCGCACCTTGCCGGGCGTGTCCGCGCCTTCCAGGGTCGTGAGGTCGACCATCCGCACGGCGAGCTCAAGCGCCGCCATCTTGGCGTCTTTCTTGATGGACCTGGTGGCCAGTCCGGCGACCCGGCCCAGCGCACCGACCTCGTCGACGCCTGGCAGCCCGTGTAGCACCTGCCGCAGCGCGGCGTCGGAGTTGGCGCCGTTCGACAGCCAGTCTCGAGCCTGCGACAACGTCATCTGGGACTGACCTACCTGCGCCGCAACCATGTCGCCGATGCTATCAGCGCCGACCGAACCGCCCATAGCACGCAAAACCCTTGCTCGGCAAACGCGCGCTCACACGACGAAGCTCCGTCCAGCCCGAACGGCGAGGTTCCGTCCGAGCCGACCGAACCCGAATTAGTCACATGCGTCCCAGTGATAACACCGGCCTCGCCGCTAACCCGTCCGACCCGCCGATCCGAGTCAAAGCTAATGACTTAGCCCGGGTTACGCGCTCTTAGCCCGGATTACGGTTTCGCAAAATGTTATAAATAGGATAAATCTTTGCCCTAACCCGGGCTAAGTCGTCGCAATCCAGGCTATGTGGTCCGCAACCCGGGCTATGTGGCGAGTCCGCCGCGTTCGCTCACCAGCCCGCCAGCTAGACGGGCCGCGACGTCACCTGCGGCGCCATCGCGGCGGCGAACCCCGGCTTGATCACGGTATTGATCAGCTCCAGCCGCTCGTCGAACGGCGCGAACGCGCTCTTCATCGCGTTAATGGTCAGCCACTGGATGTCCGACCACCCGTATCCGAACGCCTCGCTCAACGCCGCGAACTCGCTCGACAGCGTCACGTCGCTCATCAGCCGGTTGTCGGTGTTCACGGTGACCCGGAATGACAGCCGCCGCAACGGCCCGATCGGATGCTCCTTAATTGAGCGCGCGGCGCCGGTGTGCACGTTCGACGTCGGGCACATCTCCAGCGGGATCCGCCGGTCCCTGACAAAGCTAGCCAGCCGGCCGAGCCGGGCCAGGCCGTCGGGCTCAGCAACCATGTCGTCGATGATCCGCACGCCGTGCCCGAGCCGCTCGGCACCGCACCACTGCACGGCCTCCCAGATCGACGGCAGGCCGAACCCCTCGCCGGCGTGGATCGTGATGTGGAAGTTCTCCCGCGCCACGTACTGGAACGCATCAAGGTGCCGGCTCGGCGGCGAACCAGCCTCGGCTCCAGCGATGTCGAACCCGACCACGCCCACGTCCCGGTACCGCACCGCCAGTTCGGCGATCTCCAGCGATCGAGCCGCCGTCCGCATCGCGGTGAGCAGGGCGTACACCCGGATCCCCCGTCCGGCGCTTCCGGAAGCAAACCCTTCGAGCACCGCCTCGACGACCTGGTCAAGCGACAGCCCGGCGGTGACATGCAACTCGGGGGCGAACCGCACCTCGGCGTACGCCACGCCGTCGGCCGCGAGGTCCTCGGCGCACTCGGCAGCCACCCGCACCAGCGCGTCCCTGGTCTGCATCACTCCGACCGTGTGCTGGAACGCCTCCAGGTAGAGCTCCAGATTGCCGCGCTCGGCGGCGCTGGTCATCCAGCGGCCAAGCTCATCCGCGTCGTGGGTCGGCAAGCCGCGGTAGCCGGTTTGCTGGGCGAGGTCGACGATCGTCGCCGGCCGCAGCCCCCCGTCCAGGTGATCGTGCAGAAGTACCTTGGGGACCTGTCGAATCTGATCAACCGTGAGGGACACGCCGTCCATTCTGGCTCACGCGATGCGTTCGATGACGGCTGGTCCGATAACCGGCGCGTCCGGGCCGACCTCGATCGCGCCCGCGAGCGCGTCGACGGCAGCGGCGAACCGCTCGGGCTCGTCGGTCCGCAGTTCGAGCAGCGGCTGGGAGAACTTGACCTGCTCCCCCGGCTTCACCTTGCAGATCACGCCGGCGCCCGCGCTGACCGGGTCCTCCTTGCGGGCCCGCCCGGCCCCGAGCCGCCAGGCGGCCGTGCCGACCGCGAGCGCGTCGAGCCGCCGCAGCCACCCAGACGCCGGTGCCTTCACGATCTGAACGTGCCGCGCCACCGGCAGCGGCACGTCGGGATTGCCGCCCTGCCCGGCGATCATCTCCCGGTACTTGGCCAGCGCCCGGCCATCGGCCAGCGCCACCGCCGGGTCGGTGTCGATCCCGGCCAGCGCCAGCATCTCCCGCGCCAGCGCGAGCGTGACCTCGACGAGGTCGTCAGGACCGGCGCCGCGAAGCGTCTCGATCGACTCGGCCACCTCGACCGCATTTCCGACCGCCCGGCCGAGCGGGGAATCCATCGAGGTCAGCAGCGCGGTCGTCCGCACCCCCGACTCGGTTCCCAGCCGAACCATGGTCTGTGCCAGCTCGCGGGCCGCGTCGAGATCCCGCATGAAGGCCCCGCTCCCGACCTTCACGTCGAGCACGAGCGACTGCGTTCCCTCCGCGATCTTCTTGGACATGATCGAGCTGGCGATCAGCGGGATCGACTCGACCGTCCCGGTGACGTCCCGAAGGGCATAGAGCTTTCGGTCGGCGGGCGCGAGATCGGCACCGGCGGCGCAGATGACGGCTCCGACAGTAGATAGTAGAGAAACAAAGTCGGGGGCTTTTAGCTCGGCTCGCCAGCCGGCGATCGATTCAAGCTTGTCGAGCGTGCCACCCGTGTGGCCGAGCCCGCGTCCGGAGAGCTGAGGCACCGCCGCACCGCAACTAGCCACTAGCGGGGCCAGGATCAGCGAGACCTTGTCGCCCACCCCGCCTGTCGAGTGCTTGTCGACGGTCGGTGCCGGCACGGCGCTCAGATCCAGCCGCTGGCCGGACGCGATCATCGCGTCGGTCCAGGCCCGCAGCTCGCGCGGCGTAAGGCCGCGGAAGTAAATAGCCATTGCCATCGCCGACATCTGCTCATCGGCGACCTGGCCATTGGTATAGGCATCGATCAGCCAGGAAATCTCTCCATCGGAGAGTGTCCGACCATCCCGCTTGGCGTGAATCAGGTCGACTGCGGCCGTCATTTGGAATCACGGCGTTCAGCCAGGTCCGTGCCGGTGAATGCCTCTGGCAGCAGCTCTCCGAGCCGTCGCGGACCACCGTCGAAGTCGAGCAGCAAGCCAGAACCTCCAGCTTCGAGCAGCAACTGCCTGCAACGACCACAGGGTACGAGCGGCGCGCCGTCCCCGGCGACCACGCTGACCGCGATCAGCCGGGCCGCTCCGGCCGCGTGCAGCGCGCTGACCAGGCCACATTCGGCGCAGAGGGTCAGGCCGAACGACGCGTTCTCCACGTTGCAGCCGGTCACGATCACGCCGTTGGACGCCAGCCCGGCTGCGCCCACGGCCAGCCTTGAGTATGGCGCGTACGCGTTCTCGGCGGCGGAGATCGCGGCTGCCCGTAGCGCGGGCCAATCGACTGTCAGCACGTCCGCTCCCACGTCAAGACGTAACCCGAAGTTATGCTAGCATTGTCCCGTTTGTAACCATATGTAAGCGTCTCGATTTCACAACAGCCCCGTTACCGGCGTCATATCCCGCTTCCGCTACACACGTGACGGTAATAGATTCTCGATCATCCCGGGGGGGACTCCGGGTTCTCTAGTGGACCAAGCAGGGCACAATAGGCCTCCGCCGGCCAGGCCCGGGTTCAACAGGCCGGTGCTATACAGCGGCGGCATGCCGCCCCCCGCAGAGGAGGAACCGTGAGAGGGTCACTCAAGACTGTCGCCGCGCTCAGCGTCCTGGCGATAGCTGCCGCAGGCTGCGGCAGCAGCAGTTCCAGCAAGACGCCGTCCAGCGGAGGCAAGTCAAGCTCTAGTACAGCCGCGGCCCCCGCGTTTACCGCGTGCATGGTGACCGACACCGGCGGTCTCGACGACAAGTCGTTCAACCAGTCCTCGTGGGCAGGCTTCCAGGCAGCTCAGTCGGCTGACTCTAGCATCGCGATCAAGAACCTGCCGTCGACCTCGACCGCTGACTACGCCAAGAACATCTCCACGTTCATCGGCGAGCACTGCGGGATCATCGTGACGGTCGGCTTCCTGATGGCCAGCGCGACCGAGACCGCCGCCAAGGCCAACCCGAGCCAGAAGTTCGCGATCGTCGACTGCTCCTACGCCTCGGGCTGCCTGCCCAAGCCGGCGCTGACGAATATCGACCAGCTGACCTACAACACCGTTCAGGACGGCTTCCTCGGCGGCTACCTGGCCGCCGCGATCAGCAAGACCGGCAAGGTCGCGACCTACGGCGGCGAGCAGTTCGGCACCGTCACGATCTACGAGGACGGCTTCTGGGACGGCGTCCAGTACTACAACAAGCAGAAGCACAAGAACGTGACCGTGCTCGGCTGGGACGAGACGACCCAGAAGGGCACCTTCGCGGGCAGCTTCACCAACCTCGGCGCCGGCCAGCAGATCGCTAACACGTTCATCAACGAAGGTGCGGACGTCATCTTCCCGGTGGCCGGCGGCGTGGGCCTCGGCTCGGCGAAGGCGGTGCAGACCGCCAATGCCGCCGGCAAGAACGTGTCGATGATGTGGGTCGACACCGACGGCTGCGTGAGCGCGGCGCCGTACTGCAAGTACTTCGTCACCAGCGTGGAGAAGGGCATCACGACCTCGGTGACCGGCGCGATCACCGCCGCTAAGAACGGCACCTTCAAGGGCGGCACCTACATCGGCACCCTGGCCAACGGCGGCGCCGTGCTGGCTCCGTACCACGACTTCGCCAGCAAGATCCCGGCCTCGGTGGTGAGCGAGGTCAACGCGCTCAAGGCCCAGATCGAGAGCGGCAAGATCGTCCCGGCCACCAAGAGCCCGGTGTAATCACCCGCTGACGCCTGCATGCCGCCCGGTCCCCGTTCCCCAGTGCTGGCCGAGGGGGGCGACCCCCTTGAACCCCCGCACTCCCGGGGCCGGGCGGCACGGGCGTAACTAAAGGAGGTTGCCGGTGAAGCTCGAGCTTCGCGGCATCACCAAGCGTTTCGGCGGGCTGGTAGCCAACGACGGCATCGACCTGGTGGTACGGCCGGGCGAGATCAAGGGGCTGCTCGGCGAGAACGGGGCCGGCAAGAGCACGCTGATGAACGTGCTGTACGGCCTGATGCAGCCCGACGAGGGCGAGATCCTCGTGGACGACCGGCCGCTTCGCATCCGCTCCCCCAAAGACGCGATCAACGCCGGCATCGGCATGGTGCACCAGCACTTCATGCTCGTGCCGGTCTTCACCGTCGCCGAGAACGTGACGCTCGGGGTCGAGCGGACCAGGCTGGGATTCGGCCTGCTTGACCGCCGCCGGGCCCGCAAGGACGTGCTCGAGCTCTCCGAGCGATATGGACTCGCGGTCAACCCGGACGCCTACGTCGGGGATCTCCCGGTCGGCGTCCAGCAGCGCGTCGAGATCATCAAGGCGCTGCTGCGCAACGCCAACGTCCTGGTACTCGACGAGCCGACCGCGGTGCTGACCCCCAATGAGGCCGAAGACCTGTTCCGCATCATGCGCGAGCTGCGCGAGGGCGGCCGGTCGATCATCTTCATCTCGCACAAGCTAAAGGAAGTCCAGAAGATCGCCGACAGCATCACGATCATCAGGCGCGGCAAGGTGGTCGGCGAGCGGCCGCCGAGCACGAGCGACACCGAGCTCGCCGCCCTGATGGTCGGCCGGTCGGTCCAGCTCCGGGTGAGCAAGGATCAGGCCACACCCGGTGAGGTCAGGCTGGCGCTCAAGGACCTGTCCGTCTCCGCCGACCACGGCGGCACCGCGATCGAGCAGATGTCCTTCGAGGTGCGCGGTGGCGAGATCCTAGGCATCGCCGGCGTGCAGGGCAACGGCCAGACCGAGCTGTGCGAAGCGCTGATGGGCCTGTTGCCTTCCACCGGCGAAGTGCTGCTCGACGGCAAGGACATCAGCCACCTGTCGACCAAGGAGCGGCTGCGGGCCGGGATCGGCTACATCCCTGAGGACCGCCAGGAGGACGGCCTGGTCGGCGACTTCTCGGTGGCCGAGAACCTGATCTTGGATGTCTTCGACCGGCCGCCGTACGCCTCGGGCATCTCGATGGACCTGAACGCGATCAGGAACTCCGCCACCACCCAGGTTGCCGACTACGACGTCCGGACCACCTCGGTGCAGACCCCCGCGGGCACCTTGTCGGGCGGCAACCAGCAGAAGGTGATCCTGGCCAGGGAGATCAGCCGGAACAACACGGTGCTGCTGGCCAGCCAGCCCACTCGAGGCCTGGACGTGGGCTCGATCGAGTTCGTGCACAAGCAGATCGTCGCCCAGCGCGACAACGGGGTCGCGGTCGTCATCGTCTCCTCAGAACTCGATGAGATCTACGCCCTGTCCGACCGGATCGCGGTCATGTACGAGGGAAAGATCGTCGGCTTCTGCGCACCGGACATCCCCGAGGCCGAACTCGGCCTGATGATGGCCGGCGCGAGCGCCAGCGCTGCCCACACCGTTGCGGAGGGTCAGTCCCCCGCCGATCTGGCGGCCGCGGGCCTGACGACCGCGGAAGCGGTCGCGGACGTCCTACCGGGGGGCTCCGGGGGGTCGTCCCCCCGGGCGGACACAGTGGAACTCACGGGCGAGGAGTCAGGTAATGAGTGACCAACTGACCCCGGCCGCCCCCGAAGCGGCCAAGCCGGATCCAGCCGACGACGGCGGCAAACCGCGTCCCCGGCTGACCGGCAAAGTGATCATCGAGGCGATCCTCGAAGGCAGCCCGGTCGTGATCACGATCCTGGCCGTCTTCATGGCACTGGTGATCAGCGCGCTGCTGATCGTGTTCAGCGACGACAACGTGCTGCACGCGTGGGGTGACTTCTTCTCCGCGCCGGGCGCTGCCCTCGCGTTGACCTGGCATTCGATCGCGACGGCCTATTCGGCGCTGTTCGAGGGCGCGATCTTCAGTCCGGCCACGATCGGAGCGGCCTTCCACGGCGGCTCGATCGCGGCGATCTTCTACCCGCTGTCGCTGACCGCGTTCGAAGCGACCCCGCTGATCCTGACCGGCCTGTCGGTCGCGATCGCGTTCCGGGCCGGCCTGTTCAACATCGGCGCTTCCGGCCAGTTCGTCGGCGGCGCCTGCGTCGCGGCCTGGATCGGCTTCGCGGTCCACCTGCCGGTCGTCATCCACATCGTGGCCTGCGTGCTCGGCGCCCTCGTCGGTGGCGCGATCCTCGGCTGGGTGGTCGGCGAACTCAAGGCCCGCACCGGCGCCCACGAAGTGATCATCACGATCATGCTCAACTACGTGATGTACAACCTGCTGAACTTCCTGCTGTCCTCGACGAACTTCCTCCAGCAGCCGGGCCAGTCCAACCAGATCGCTCCGCCGATCCAGCAGAACGCGATCTTCCCGCACGTGGGAGGCCCGCCGCCGCAGGCGAACGTCGGTTTCCTGGTCGCGCTCGCCGCGGTGGCCGGCGTCGCCTGGCTGCTCAGCCGGAGCACAATCGGGTTCGAGTTCCGCACGGTCGGCGCCAACCCGCGGGCGGCCCGCAGCGCGGGCATGAGCGTGGAGCGAAGCTGGGCGCTGGTCATGCTGATCTCGGGCGGCCTCGCCGGACTGGCCGCATCGACGATCATCCAGGGCGGCGGCCCGCCGCCACCGCTGAACCCGAACACCTACGGCACCTACGGGTTCGACGGCATCACGGTCGCGCTGCTCGGCCGGGCCCGCCCGGTCGGAGTCCTGCTGGCCGGCTTGCTGTTCGGCGCGCTCCAGGCCGGCGGGACCGTGATGCAGGCGGCGACCAACCCGCAGGTACCGGTCGACATCGTCGAGGTCATTCAGGGCTTGATCGTGCTGTTCGTCGCGGCGCCGCCGCTGATCAGGGCCATCTTCCGGCTCCGGGCCGCCCGCGGCACCGGCATGGAGGCCGTCGCGAAGGGGTGGAACGGGTGACGACTCTGGTAGCGCCCATCAGGCAGTCGTTCACGCTCAACCGCGACTCGCTGGCCGCTGGC
>DATNFM010000135.1:0-23237 GCA_035606435.1 Streptosporangiaceae bacterium
GTTAAGGGTGGGGCTTCTTGCGGGCCAGGCGGGGCCGGGCGGTTCTGGCCGAGCTGACGGCGCGGACGGCCGGGTCGGACACGTCCAGCTTGGAGGCCTGGTAGAGGTCGGGTTCGAGGAAGATCAGCCTGGCGATCGGCACGGCGGCCCTGACCGCCCGCTCGGACTCGTCGATCGCGGCCGCGATGTCGGCGGCGGTGTCCGCCCGCTTGACCGCGATCTTGGCCGCGATCAGCAACTGGTCAGGGCCGACGTGCATCGTGCGCAGGTGGATGACTCGCTCGATGCCACCGGTGCCCTCGATCGCCGTGACGATCGCACGCTGCACGTCCGGCCGCGCCGATTCGCCGACGAGCAGGCTCTTAATCTCGATCGCGAGCACCACCGCGACGCAGCCAAGCAGCAATCCGATGGCGAGCGAACCGGCGCCATCCCACCGGCCGTCACCGGTGATCGTCGACAGCGCTACGGCGATCATGGCAAAGCCGAGGCCGATCAAGGCCGCGAAGTCCTCGAGGAGCACGGCGGGCAGCTCGGGTGCCTTGGCGTGCCTGATGAACGAGCGCCAGCTGGCCGAGCCCCTGGTTTCGCCGGATTCCTTGATCGCGGTCCGGAAGGAGAACGCTTCAAGCAGGATCGCCACGCCCAGCACGGCGAACGCCACGACCGGGGAGAGCACCTCTTCCGGGTGCCTTAGCCGGCTGATCCCTTCGTACAGCGAGAAGATCGCCCCGACCACGAACAGCACGACCGCGACGACGAACGCGTAGATGTAGCGTTCCGCGCCGAAGCCGAACGGATGCTCCTCGGTCCCTTCGCGCCGGCTCCTGACCCGGCCGACCAGCAGCAGGACCTGGTTGGTCGAGTCGGCGACCGAGTGCACGGACTCGGCGAGCAGCGACGCCGAGCCGGTGATGATGAACGCGATGAACTTCGTCGCGGCGATGCCGAGGTTGGCCGACAGCGCCGCGATAACCGCCCGCGGCCGCTCGTCGTGCGGTTCGGCTGACCGCGGCTCAGCGTGTCCGGGCTTGCCGTTAGCTTGCTGCTGGATCGCGGGCCTCGCTCACCAGGAGCACCGGTATGTCGTCGCGCACGGGGTAGGCCAGGCCGCAGTCCGCGCCTGTGCAGACAAGCTCGTTCGCCTCGTCATCCACCCGGAGCGGCGCGTGGCACTTGGGGCAGGCGAGGATCTCGAGCAGCCAGTCGTCGATGTTCACGCGGTCTCCAAGGCGTCGGTTGGGCATCGGCTAGCTAACCAGCCGTGCTAGCTAATCATTGCTGCGGACAATCCGCAGCACCTCGTCTGTAACCCTAGCCAGGATTGCCGAGTCCTTCGCCTCGACATTGAGCCGCAGCAGCGGTTCGGTGTTGGACGGCCTCAGGTTGAACCACCAGTCGTCGCTGTTGATCGTGAGTCCGTCCAGCTCATCGGCGGTAACACCCGGCTGGGACTCATATCCAAGCCGCACCTTAGCGGTGGTGGCGGCCGTTTCGGCGACCTGGCTGTTGATCTCACCCGAACCCACGTAGCGCGAGTACGAGGCGAGCAACTCGGACAACGGCCCGTCCTGACCGCCGAGGGCGGCGAGGACGTGCAATCCGGCGAGCATGCCGGAGTCGGCGAACCAGAAGTCCCTGAAGTAGAAGTGACCGGAATGCTCGCCGCCGAAGATCGCCCCGTGCTCGGCCATCACGGCCTTGATGAACGAATGGCCGACCCTGGTACGGACCGGAGTACCGCCGTGCTCGATCACGATCTCCGGGACGGCCTTGGAAGAGATCAGGTTGTGGATGATCGTCGCGCCGGGCTCGCGAGCCAGTTCACGGACGGCGACCAGCGCGGTGACCACGGATGGCGAGACCACCTCGCCCTGCTCGTCCACCACGAAGCAGCGATCGGCATCGCCGTCGAAGGCCAGGCCGATGTCGGCGGAATGCTTCCTGACGGCGGCCTGCAGGTCCACCAGGTTTTTCGGGTCAAGCGGGTTGGCTTCGTGGTTGGGGAAGGAGCCGTCGAGCTCGAAGTAAAGAGGGATGGTCTCCAGCGGCAGGCCGGCGAACACCTTCGGCACCGTGTGCCCGGCCATGCCGTTGCCCGCGTCGACGACGACCTTGAGCGGCCGGATGCTGGACAGGTCGACGAGCTTCGTCAGGTACTCCGCGTACCCGGAAAGCAGGTCCTCGGTGCGTACCGTGCCAGGTTTGGCCGCCTTGGCATGGCTGTGCTGACCCGGGGGGACGACCCCCAGGAGCCCCCCGGCGAGCTCGATCGCCATCTGCTTGAGTTCGGTCAGTCCGGTGTCCTGGCCGATCGGCTTGGCGCCGGCCCGGCAGAGCTTGATGCCGTTGTACCTAGCCGGATTATGGCTCGCGGTGATCATCGCGCCCGGCAGGCCCAGGCTGCCGCTGGCGTAGTAGAGCATGTCGGTGGAACCCAGTCCGGCGTCGACCACGTCCGCGCCGGTCGAGGTGATGCCGCGGGCCATCGCTGCCGCTAGCGGTCCTGAGGAGGTGCGCATGTCGTGCACGATGATGACCGCCGGCGCGCCGGTCAGCTGGGCGAGCGAGGCCCCGACCGCTTCAGCGATGTCTTCGTCCAGCTCACCGGGGACAATGCCGCGGATGTCGTATGCCATGAAGATCTTCGCGTAATCGGCCACTTCGGATTTGCCTCTCCGGATTCGTCCGTGCGCGTTCGATCGACGCGCTCTGCCGGCACTGCCCTGTGCTTCCCCGTGAGTCGCCAAGACTATCGGGCGCAGGTGTACGGCTGATGAGCGACGCACGACCGGCGGGTGCTTAACTCCCGCTTGGCCGACCGCGCTCGGGAGGCGAGGATCGCAGTACTCGCAGATGGCCGCGTCTGCCTACTTCGACACCCTGACCGACAGGTTCGACCGGGGTGCGGGGTTTGGCCGCTTCCCTGACGGCGTTGGCTAGCGCCTCGAGGTCATCGGCGGCGGCTTCCTGGCTCGGTCCAAGCGGCAGCCGGACGATGTCCCAGCCTCTCGGCGCGGTCAGCCGGTCCGCGTGCGCGCTGCACAGGTCGTAGCAGTGCGGCTCGACGTATGCGGCCAGCGGCCCGAGCACCGCCGTGGAATCCCGGTAGACGTAGGTCAGCGTGCAGACGGCATCGCGCTTGCACGCCGGCCTGGAACAGCGGCGAGAACTCAACTACCCACCTCGCTCCCTGCCACCTCGAGACACCGACGGCACCTGGCTGAACACCCCGGGCACTTCAAGCGCCCCAGCGTCCCGCAAAGGGCAGGCGCGCGTAGTTCGCTCACAACGGTTGACGGTATCGGTATGCCAGGCGGTAACGCCATCACCCAGGGCACACTGCGCGATCGTGTCTTGGCCGCACCCGAGCGGCCAGGCGAATCTGCGCAGGTAGCGATGGCCTCCGGCGTTTGGGACTACGCTAGTGAATTGTGCGTCCGGCTGATGGTCGACCTCCGGCGGCCGCGAAGATCCGACGCCGCGACCGGCATGGCCGCGGCCTGCGCGGGCCGCTCGCCCCGGCGGGCTCGCCCCTTTACCGGAGCCGGTCAGAACGATTCGATGACCTCGTTCTTGCCGCCGTCGCCCAGCTTGAGCCACGCTGGGAGGCGGAGTTGTCCGGGGTGGAGTTCGCCGTCGAAGAGGTGCCGGCGACCGATCTGCCGCCCGACGGGCTGCCCGCAGACGCGTGCGATCCAGTGCCGCTGGCCAGGCTCGACCCGGCCTGGTCGCAGACGGCCGACCCCGATCAGCCCGCAAGGCCGGCCAGGATCGTGCTGTACCGCCGGCCGCTGCTGGCCCGGGCCGACGGCGAAGACGAACTGAGCGACCTTGTGCTCGACGTGGTGATCGAGGAGTTCGCCAAGCTGCTGGGGATCGACCCGCAGATCATCGACCCCGGCTACGAGGGCGATGACTGAGCGTCTCCTGGCTCTTGATTGCCGGGCCCGATAAGTTGCCGAGCACCGTCGTCAGGGACTCGTCCACCTGGTCCAGCGTGATGCTCGACGGCGAGGTAATGACCGGGATCACCGTCTGAATCGACCCGCGGATGACAGCCACCCGGCCGCCGTAGACCGGACCCGAGCCCGAGAGCGGCGTCACTACGACCGCGATCAGCGGGACCTTGCGCGCCTGCTTGGGCAACGCCAGCTTCACCTGGACCGCGGACTTCGCCTTGATCTTGACGATCTGGCCGTTGAGCCCGGTGAGTGCCTCGCCGGGCGCGGCCAGGGCCACGCTGACACTGGCCGCCGCACCCGGCGCCGACAGCACGAGGTCGCAGGTTCCGACCTTGCCCGAGGTGTTGGCGGCGACGACGCCCTGGCCAACGATTGGCCCGCCTCCGATGATGAATGATCCTGGCGCGCCGGACGGGCCTCCCGGCATTTCGAGCACGGCGGTGACCGGAACGCTCGCCGAGATCTCGATAGAACCCGTCAGGCTGGCCACCGATGGGATCGACAGGCCCGTGGTCTGATGACCGAGCAGGTTCTCGGTACCTCCGGTCGGCTGGTACGTCCCGCGCTGGGTGACCACCGTCACCTTGACCGTCGTCGCCGCGCCGCCGGGAACGGTGACGTAGAGCTCGCGGGCTCCTGGGCTGGCCGGCAGGCCGGTGAGCACCTGCGTGGTTGCCGGAGTCTCGGTCGGCGGCAGCCAGGTGCCTTCCCTCGACAAGCTGTTGGTGATCCTGACCGCGGCCACGACCCGGCCGGTGCTGGTAGTCACGTGGAACGCGATCGCCTTTGCCGCGTGCACCAGCTTGTCCATGGTCTGCACGACCATCCTGTGCGGCGGCACGACGATCCCGGAATCCTGAGGGCCGAGGGTCTGGCCACTGTCGGTCTGCACGGCCACGGCCGCGTCGGCGGGCTCGTCGTCCACGTTCATGAGGTAGAGCTCGATGTGGTACTTCGGCGAGCCAGGGCCCACGAACCAGAAGTCCGACCCTGCCCGCTCGCACCGTGCCGTCGGCTGGCCGCCAGGACCGAGCTGCTCCACGTCCAGACCCTGGGCGTTCGCGTCGGTAGTCGAGATGGCCAGGCCGCCTCTGGCCGGCCCGGTCGGCACCGCTCCGCCGGCCATCTTGGTCGTGGTGTCCAGCTTCTTCGGCACCGGCGGTGACGGCTTGATCGGCACGACGGTCAGCTGACCCGGCCTGGGCGTCTTGCCGATGGCCGTACCGGCCGTCCCGACATCGAGCCTGGTCATGACGGTCTGACCGGTCCCGGCCCGGGCCGGGAGGTTGGCGATCGCGATCGGCCCGCCCGTGACCCCGGCCGACCCTGGAGCGGGACAGCCGACCCGATCAGAGGTGACCTCCAGCTTGGTGCTCTGACTGGCCGGAGCGGCCGCCGAGATCGTGACCGGCTTGAGTACGCCGACCAGGCCGTAGATCGCGGCGAGCACCACCACGACCAGGCCCGCGAGAATGATCCTGTTCGCCGCGTTCCGGCTCCTGGCCTGGCGAGCCTTTCGAGCCGTCACCAGGAGTCTCCTTCGTACTCGCCCCGGCCATCGCCGTCCCAGTCGTCAGGGTCATAGGGGTGAGCGGGCTCGGAGCGACCTGTGGCTCCTGGACGCCAGGCGTCGGCCCGGCCCGAGCCGCCTTGAGAAGGTCCCATGGGCGGGGGCAACGGCTCGAGCTCGTCGCCTCCGCCTCCACCGGGCCAGCTCGACTGCGCGTCGGACCGGCCTGCGCCGTGCCTGGCCCGCCGGCCACGGCTGGCGTTGTCGTAGCGGTCACCGTCGTAGTTGGGATCGCCGGTGTACCGGTCGACCTCGTATTGCCGCGTCTGGTGTCGCTCAGGCTCCCGGCGATCCAGCTCGTAGCCAGGGTTTGCGTACCGGTCATCACTGCGGACGCCGAGGCCCAGCGGGTCATCGGAACTCCAGCCGGACGACGGCTGCGCTGGCTCAGGCCGACCGTGCCGGGACCGGCCAGAACGATCGGGCAGGGATCGATCGGGCGAGTCCCAGTCGGAGCCGTAGCGGTTGCCGCGCTCATAGGGATCATCGCTGTGGTGCCGGCCGCCGCGACCGCTTCCGTTCCGGTCGTAGCCACCCAGCCCGTGGTCGGAACGGTCATCCAGCGCGTCGGCGGACTGACTTGACCACTGAGCCGGCGGGGCGGCACCCGAAGGTGACCGACCCGATGCGGGCCTGGCCGGCACCGGCCAGTCGGGCTGTGAGGACTGCCGGCCAGCGTCCCCGCGGGCGGAGCCGTCGTCGGCTCTTCGATCATCGGTGTACGGCCAGGCCCTGGATCCGGGCCCGCTGTTCTGGCTGAACGTCCGGTCATCCGGGCGAGGACCAGCTTGCGGCGGACCGGCCTGGGAACGGGCGGCCGAATGCCGTCCACCCGAGTTCTCGCTGAAGTCTGCGGGGTACCGGTCGCCAGAGCTCTGGCCGACGGCTGGCCAACCGGCCGGATCGGAGCTGGCCCGGTCCCAGGCGGCCTCGTAGCTGGCGGTCCTGTCACGAGAGGACGACGACTCGCCGCGGACCGGCAGGTCGCTTCGGCCAGTCGACTCACTCAAGCCCGCCGGCGCGCCCCGATCTCCGGACCGGCCGCGCCCAGCTGCGTCCAGGCCGGCCGCAGCGGCATCGAGGTCCGCGAAGTCCCGGTCGCCCCGGCGCCGACCACCCCGGCCCCGGCCATCCTGGTCCCGGCCAACCTGGTCCCGGTCCGCCAGCCTCGTGTCAGCCTGCCCGAAACCAGCCAGTCCGGCGTCAGCAACCCCGGCGTCAGCAAACCCGGGGTCCGCAAACCCGGCGCCCGCAAGCTCAGTGTCGCCCAGGTCGCGGTCCAGCGCGTCCCGGTCGAGCTCGTAGCGGGCCGTCCGGTCGGTATCGCGATCCCGGTCCCGGCCCCTCGGCGTGCCGCCTGATCGACCGCGGCTGGGCTTGCCCCGGCTTGGCTTGCCCCGGCCTCGTCCGCCGCTGCTGCGCGAGACCCGAGCCGCCGCCGCGCCGGCCGCGCCGGCCAGGCCCGCTCGCCGCGCCGCGCCCGCCGCCGCCCGGCCAGCCCCGGACACACCGGATCGACTCGCCACTGGCTCATCGGCGTCGCTGGCGGTGGCGGTTCGCGATCCGGTCGCGCGGGTGCCGGCCGCACGGGAGCCAGCCGCGGCTCCAGCCGACCTTGCTCCGGCCGGAGCGAGGTCACTTGCTCCCGACCTGGTCCCGCGTCCGCTGGCGGTCTCCTGCGCCTGACGGCCAGCCGGAGCCTTGACGGGCTCATCATCGCGCTGCGCCTCGTCGGCGACGTGTATGCCGGGCAGGGCCAGGCCCATGACGACCAGCAGCGCGAGCGCCTCGACCGCCAGCCACACGTCGTGTATCAAGCCGGTGTGGCCGACACTCAACTGTCCGCCGCCCGGCGGCAGCTTAAACGCCTGGGCCCAGCGGCCGGCCGGTGATGCGACCGACGTCAGCGACCGGCCGTTCACCGAGGCGCTCCAGCCGCCGGTCGGCTCGGCCAGCATCACGATCCCGCCTGCGGCGGGGGCAGGGACGCCGGTGACGCCGATCGGATTCGAGGCGATCGGCTCCACGGTGCCGTTGGGCTCGACGACGGTGACCCGCGCGGGCGGCGTAGTCAGCTGCCAGATCGAGTAGTGCGGCGTGGTGCTGTACGGGGCCAGTCCGTTGACGTCGTCCAGCATGGAACTCAACTGCTGGTCGGCCGGCGCCTGGACGAGCACGTAGCCGATGTCGAAGTCGGCGAGCAACTGGCCCTGACTCACCGCGAGGCCGCCGCCCGAAGTGGTCAGCGCGGCGACGACCTGGGCGAGCGCCCGCTGCGCTGCGGGCGGCGGGGTGAACTCCGGGTCGGCCAGCGACGGGCTGGCTCCGCGCAGCAGCAAGTAGGAGATGTGACCATGGTCTTCACGCAAGACCAGGGTGCGTACCTGCCGATCCGCGCCATCGGCAATGGCGACAAGCTCGGGTACCACCTGGTTGGTCACCGGATGGACCGGCCCGCTGACGCCGGTGCTCAGCCAGTAGAACGCGGCTATCAGCGGCGTCGAGCAGGCCACCAGGCCGATGAGCGCGCCCCCGACGGCCCGGCTGGTCCCGGCCGAACTCAGGCTCTTGCCCCCCGCCAGCACCTGGCCTAGCGCAACGTCGGCCCCCACCGAGGCGGCTAGCAGCAGGCCGATCGCCGCCAGCGCCAGCGGCAGACCGGCCCATACCACGACCGGACCGGAGTCAGGCGGGTTGACGACCGTGTGGCTGACCAGAACGGCGAGCAGCAGACCGCTGAGCGCCACGCCCCAGCCTGCCATGACCAGGCTGCGCCGCCGGCCCGCAAACAGCGCGATCAGCGCGGCGAAGACCAGGCCGCCCGTCACCCAGTAAGGCGGCAGGCCCGGTCCGCCTGGATTGAGCAGCAGGAGCATCTTCCCGGACAGGCCTCCGGCCGGCGAGCCCGGTTGCGGCAGTCCGGCCTCAAGCAGGAGCCTTGACGGCCGGCTGATCAGCGTGATCGACCAGGGCAGCAGCAGCACCGGCGCGGTGAAGGCGACGATCGCGAGGTTCCTGAGCAGGCCCCGCTTGGTGTTCCGCAGCACCACGGCGGCGATCAGGCAGCCGACCAGCGCGAACAGCCAGAGCAGCGGCACGAAGGCCGCGCCGATCGCGATCAGGAAACCGGCCGCCCAGGCGGCGCGGCTCGCGAGCGGCCCGGTTTGGGTGACGCAGCGCCCGGCGGTGAGCGCGATCAGCGGCAGCAGCACGAACACGACGGCCGAGCCGAAGCGCCCGGCGGAAACGACGCCCATCGCGACCGGCAGCAGCGCGTAGGTGATCGCCGCCCACATCCGGATCGGAGCCGAGGTGGTGACGCGCCGGACCGCGAGCATCGCCGACATGCCCGCCAGCGGCACGCAGCCCAGCAGGATGACGTCGATAGCCAGCCAGGTCTTGCCGAGGAAGATGGTGGCGAGCGTCGCGATGACGGCGATATAAGACGGCGCCGCCTGCGCCGAACCGAGCCCGGACGGGTGGAACCCCTGCATGTAGGAGCGCCACAGGTCGGAGGCCCCGCCCCAGGCCGGGACCAGCGAGCCGCCGCCGAGCGGGCCGGACCCGATCAGCGATCGGCCGGCGAACAGCGCGACGCCCACCAGCACGATGAACGTCAGCAGCGTGGCACTGGTCAGCAGGCGGCGGGCGAGGCTGCCGTTGTCGGTGAGCAGCGAGTCGTCTTCGGTCGGATCGACCGAAGCGTGGTGAGCGCCGGTCGTGTCGGTCTGGGCGGACTTCATGACCGTCGAGGCGGCGAATTCCATCAGCCGCCGGAACGACTGGCCAGCCGGAAGGTCGGCCTTGACCCGGTTGTAGGCGGCTCGGCGGCCTCTGGATCGTTCCCGGCGCATGCTGATCAGGCGGAACGGGTGCAGCAGCACCGAAGCCGCGGCGCCGGCCTCATCCAGGGCGGCGCTGAGCCGCTTGGCCAGCAGGAAGAAGGCGGTCCGCAGCAGCGACACCGCGATGTTGCCGGCGGCCGCCGTCACCATCTGCCGGAACGGCAGGTTGCCGAGCAAGGTGAGCAGGCCGTTGCGCCGGTCAAGCATCCTGGCCCGGCGGCCGACCGAGATCGCCCGCCGGTGCTTGGAGGCGGCCTGGACGTGGAAGCAGACCGCGTCGGTAATGACCCTGACCCGGTAGCCGGCCGCGTGCACGCGCCAGCAGAAGTCGACGTCGTCCATGAACAGCGTCATGCCGGGGTCAAAGCCACCGACCTGTTCCCAGACGTCCCGCCGGACGAGCATGCCCGCGCTGCTGACCGCCAGCGCGTCCCGGTCGCCGTCATGCTGGCCCTGGTCGACCTCGCGGGGCTCGACCCCGGTGACCCGCCGGGCGGCGGTGTCGAGGCTCACGCCTGCTTCGAGGATCACCTCGCGGTTCGACCAGTCCCGCAGCTTCGGCCCGAGGACCGCGGCCGCCTTCGTCTCGGTCGCGCCGCGCAGCAGTTGCTCGAGTGCGTCGGGCGCGGGCTCGCAGTCGTCGTGCAGCAGCCAGATCCACTCGACCCGGTCCGCCGCCCCCGGCACGGGCAGGTTCGCCGCCCGGTGCGACAGCGCTCGCGCGATCGCCGCGCCGTAACCGGTCGCGCGATCCATGCCGAAGACAGCGGAATTGCCGAACTTCGAGGCGAGGATCGAGCCCGCCCGATCTCTGCTGCCGGTGTCTACGGCGACGACGCGCTCAATCGCGCGGGTCTGCTCAAGAAGCGCATCAGCGACGCTCGGCAACCACGTGGCACCGTCATGGGCGACGATGACCGCGGTCACGACGTATTGCGGATAAGACTCGTTCGACGGCAAGGCAATCCGGTTGCTGCTTGGGGGTTATCGCTGGCGGACCGGCGCCTGCCACAGGCTCTCCAGGGCCGGGTTACCTGTGAACGATACGCGAAGGCCGGGGGGCGTCACTGGCAGACGCTGAGCTTGCCAGGACCAACCTCATCCAATCCAGCTGGCACCATAACCCGGCAAACCAGCATAAACGGCTAAGCCAGGCAGCGATCGCCTGGCACCGGATCAGCGCCGTTACGTCAGACGGCCTGGCGCTTGAGGCGCCTGCGCTCCCGTTCGGACAGGCCACCCCAAATCCCGAACCGTTCGTCGTGAGCGAGCGCGTACTCCAGGCACTCGGCCCGCACCTCGCAACTACGGCAAACCCGCTTCGCTTCCCTGGTCGAGCCGCCTTTCTCGGGAAAGAACGCCTCAGGATCGGTCTGCGCGCACAGCGCCCGGTCCTGCCACGCCGGCTCTGCCGTCTCATCCGCGCCAATGTCAAACGCGTCGTGCACAATCGTGACGATTGCGTCAGTCACCGCGCACCTCCACCCCTCGCGAAACCCCGTCGGCTCTCCGGCTCCCCGGATGCCAGCCAAACGAACATGCCAGCCGGAGAATTACACACTTGAAATTACACCCGCGTGTCTTGCCAGCCGTCAAGGCAGATACGTGATAAAGCCCGCCTCCTTGCCCGTGATGACGGGAAAGTCTTCCTCAAATCCTGGGGTCCCAGCCTCACGGCCACCACCAGCCCCAACCCGGACAGGACGGGCGCCGTGCATGGCCGGGTGCACGGCTGAGGGAAAATGACCTCATGCGGATCACCTTGCTTGCGGGCGGCGTCGGCGGTGCCAGGTTCTTGCGCGGCGTGCGAGCCGCAGTACCGGACGCATCGATCACGGTCATCGGCAACACCGGCGATGACATCACGCTGTTCGGCCTGCACGTCAGTCCCGACCTCGACACGGTGATGTACACGCTCGGCGGCGGCATCAGCGAGGAACAGGGCTGGGGGCGGTCCGGGGAAACGTTCGCCGTCCAGGCCGAGCTGGCCGCCTACGGCGCGGGACCGGACTGGTTCACCCTGGGCGACCGCGACTTCGCCACCCACATCGCCCGTACCGCGATGCTCAAGGCCGGCCAGCCGCTGTCGTCCGTCACCAGGCAACTGTGCGACCGCTGGCAACCAGGCGTGACGCTGCTGCCGATGACCGACGACGACGTCCAGACCCAGGTGCTCATCGACGACGGCGACGGCAGTGCGAGCCGATCCAGCCGGACGGTTCACTTCCAGGAGTGGTGGGTGCGCCTGCACGCCAAGATCCCGGCGCAGAGCTTCATCGCGGCCGGCGCCGAGTCGGCTTCGCCGGCCCCGGGTGTGCTCGACGCGATCGCGGGCGCCGACTTCGTGCTGCTGCCGCCGTCCAATCCGGTCGTGAGCATCGGGGTGATCCTGGCGATCCCGGGAATCGCCGAAGCGGTCAGCGCCAAGACGGTCGTCGGGCTGTCCCCCGTCATCGGCGGAGCGCCGGTGCGAGGCATGGCCGACGCGTGCCTCGCGGCCATCGGAGTGCAGACCAGCGCCGTCGGCGTCGGCGCGCACTACGGCGCCGAGCTGCTCGACGGCTGGCTGGTCGACACCGCCGACGCCGACGCCGTGCAGGCGCCGGAACTGGCCGGGATCAGGGTGAAGGCGGTCCCGCTCTACATGACCGATGTCGCCGCCACCGCAGCGATGGCGACCGCGGCGATCGATCTGGCCAAGGAGCTCGCCCGGTGAATACCCAGCACCCGGCAACCCAGCACCCGGCAACCCAGCACCCAGCAACCCAGCCCCCCGCAATGACGGTGACCGGGATCGTCGGCCTGCCGGAGATCGGCAAGGGCACCGACCTGGCCGCCCTCATCACCCAAGCCGCGCCGCAGCTGGCCGACGGCGACATCCTCGTGGTCACCTCGAAGATCATCAGCAAGACCGAGGGCCAGGTGATCAGCGCGGCCCGGGAGCTGGCGATCACCGCCGAGACGGTCAGGGTGGTCGCTCGTCGCGGCAACACCACGATCGCGCAGACCAGGCACGGGTTCGTGCTGGCCGCGGCGGGCGTCGACCGCTCCAATACCGCCGCCGGCACCGTCGTCCTGCTGCCGGTCGACCCCGATGGCTCGGCCCGCCGGCTGCGCGCCGGGATCGCCGAGCTCACGGGCCGGAAGGTCGGCGTGCTGGTCACCGACACGATGGGCCGCCCGTGGCGCAACGGCCAGACCGACACGACTATCGGGGCGGCCGGGGTGGCGCCGCTGCGTGACCACCGCGGGCTGCTCGACACCTTCGGCAACGTGCTTGAGGTGACGATAGCCGCGGTGGCCGACGAGCTGGCCGCTGCGGCCGAGCTAGTCAAGGGCAAGACCGACCAGGTACCGGTCGCGATCGTGCGCGGCATGGCGGAGTTGGTGACCGACGACGACGGACCGGGGGCAGCCGCTCTGATCAGGCCGGCCATCGATGACATGTTCCGGCTGGGCTCAACCGACGTTCTCACCGAACGACGGACAGTCACCGAATTCAGCGACGATCCGGTCGATCCGGTCGCGGTCCGCCGGGCGATCGAGGTCGCGCTGACCGCCCCGGCTCCAGGCGACGGCAAGCCCTGGCGATTCGCTGTCCTCGAGTCAGCGGCGGCCCGCCAGGAGGTGGTCGACGCCTTGCGACTGGCCGCACCGGAAACCGGCACGGAGTCGCTGGCCAAGGCCCCGCTGATCGTCGTGGCCTGCCTGGCCAGGCAGGCCACGCAACCGCGGGCGGCGCTGCTGATCTCGCTGGGCGCGGCGGTGGAGAACTTGCTGGTGGCGCTCGCGGTCGACGGCATCGGCTCGTGCTGGGTGCCGGGTCAGCCGAGCTTCGGCTCAGCTGCCTCGGAGGCGCTCGATCTGCCATCGGACTGGGAGCCGATCGGCGCGATCGGCATCGGCAATCCGGCCGGACCGCCAGAACCACACCAGCCGCCGCCAGGTCTAGACGACGTAATCGTCACCAGGTAGCCGGTTTAGCCGACGACGAGGTCGCCGGGATCCTGACTTGGACGAAGGACGGTCACGGCCGGCGCTCGCGTGCCGGGTTTCCAGAAGGCCATCTGGGTCGTCGTGCTGAAGACCAGCTCGGCCACCAGTCGATCGTCGTCTCCTGGCCAGCCGAATCCGGCGATTGCGTCGCTGCTTACCCCGGCATGCGGCACGACGGACAGGTGGCCGGTCCTCAGCGAAGCCACTTCAAGCACGGTCGCCGAACCGTTGACCAGGCCATCGTTAAAGATCACCGCAAAGGCTAGATAACGGCCATCCGAGCTGAACGAGGCGGCATTCACCCTGCCTCCGCCCGGAAGCTTGAGCGACGTCCGCTGGCCGCTCGCCGGGTTCACCACCTCGACGACGCACGTCGACACGCAGTTCCTTACCACGGCGACCTCTGTCGCGCTGGTGGCGATGACGCCCCAGAAGCTGCGAATGGTCTTGCCGGTAGCCGGGTTCCACAGCCAGTAGAACCCGGCCGGGCTGGTCTCGGTAATCGAGATCAGGAGCACTCCGGCCGTCGTCCCCCTGGCGATCGCGAAACCCTCGGGCAGCCGCACCGGCGGTCCTTCCGGCACCCCGGCGCTGGAGTACTGACGCGCGGTTCCGGCCCGGGTACCAAGACTGTTGCCAGCGGGAAAGCTGGTGAGCCACAAGCTCCCGCCCGATCCCGGCGCGACCATTGTCGCCGCACCGACCCTCGCGGCCGCTTGCGCCTGGTCGGCCAGGTAGTACACGGGCAACGCGGTTCCCGGGCAGCCAGCGCAACTGCTTTGGGTGCTCGCCTGCGGCTGGATCGCCCAGCCTGAATCCAGCTTGGTGAACGTATAACCCGCCGCGACGGCCGGCAGGCCGCCGATCGGCTCGGTCGCGCCGTTGGCCGGCACGTACCAGGTTGGCCGCGCTCCGGTGCGCGGCAGCCGGGCCCGGGCAGGCGGCTTCCCGGTCGCGCCGGTGATCACGGAAGGAATCTTCAGCTCGGGCACGCCGGGCACGCCGGGCACGCCGCCGCGATGCGGGCCCGTTGCGGTCGACCGCTGCCCGGCGCCGCGATGATGCCTGGCCGCCGTTCCGTGCGGCAGGTGCTCGGCCACCACCAGCGCGGCCACGGCTACGAGCGCAGCCGCCAGGACGAGCCGCCTGCGCCGGCTCCCCGGCGCAGGGTTGTCCCCGCCCTGGCTGATGATGTCTTCCATCGCTGCGGCTCGATCAGCTAGCCGACGACGATGTCGGCTGGGTTCGCGTTGGCGCCGAGGTTGGCCACGGCGAGTGACCGGGCGCCGGGGGCCCAGAACGCCATCTGGACCTTGGATCCGGTATCCAGCTTGGCGACCAGGCCGTCGTCGTTGCCCGGCCAGCCCAGCCCGGTCATCGGGTCACCGGTTGCCCAGGTATGCGGCAGGACCGTCAGGTGCCCGGTAGCGAGCGATGCCACCTCCAGCTGCACTTCCAGTGACGAACTGTCGCTGCTTTCACCCGCGCTCACCTCCAGCGCGAGGTACCGCCCGTCGGGGCTGAACGCGGCGTCGGTCACTACATGTCCTGGCGGCACCAGGAGCGTCAGCTTGTAGCCGGTCGCCAGGTTCAGCACGTGCACCTGGCACGTCGACAAGCAGAGCCCTCCGCGGACTGTCGTCCGCGGACCGCGCTGCCGGTGTTTGCCAACCCAATGCGAGGCCGGCGCCGTGTAGGCGACGGCGTCGGCGCTGGCCGCCACTACGGCGTAGAACCTGGCCGTGAAACGGGAAGTCGCCGGGTTCCACAGCCGCACCGACTGCCCGCCCGCACTCGGTACTACCGGCGCGAGCAGCAGGCCGCGCTTGGTGCCGCGCAGCAGCTCATGACCGGCCGGGAGCAACACCGGCCGGCCCATGGACAGCCCGTTGGTAGTGAACTCCTGCGCGACGCCGATCGCCTTGGTCAGGCTCGTATGCGGCGGATAGTTGATCAGCCAGAGCGCGTGCCTGGTCTCGGCCGGCGCGACCTGGTCGGCTACGCCGATCATGTCCGCCCGGCCCGAGCCGGTCGGCAGGTAGAACACCGGCACCGCCGGCCCGAAGCTGGCCGAGCCGACCTCGTCGGGCAGGATCGCCCAGCCGCCGCCGACCCTGGTGAACGAATAGCCGTACCGGTCGCTTGGCAGGCCGGCGATCGGCCTGACCCGACCCTTCGTGGGCCAGAACCAGGCCGGCCGCGACCCGGTCAGCGGCAACCGCTCGGTGGCCGCCCAGACGACGGTCGGGCCGACGACCCCGCTCGGAAGCGTGGCCGGGCCTTCGACGCGCACATGGACCGGAACCGAACGCGGCCGGCCGGCGGCCGGGCGCTGCTGGTGGCGACTGGCCTTGTGAGCGCTATGCGGCAGGTGCTCGGCCACCACCAGCGCGGCGACGGCCACCAGCGCGCCGGCCACGGCGAGTCGCCGCCGCCGGCTCGGCGGACGGCGTTCCCCGCCCTGGCTGATGACGTCTTCCATCGCCTGCACCGCCCAGAAAGCCGCGATCTTCAACCGAAAACTTCTTTTAAGAAGAAAGATATGCGCAGGTTTGGACCTAGCGGGAGTCCGGCGACGATGTGAACCTTCTCGTCGCCGGACTCCAGAGCATGGTCTTCGTGCCGTTCGCACTCGGCGCGACCGGCTGGAGTAGCAGGCCGCCCTTGGTACCGCGAAGCAGTTCGTATCCGGTCGGCAGCTGCACCGGCTGCCCGACCAGCCGGCCGCTGGTCGTGTACTGCTTGGCGACCCCCACGGCCTGGGTCGGGTCCGCGTGGGCCGGATAGCTGACCAGCCACAGCGCGTTGCTGGCCTCGGCGGGCGCGACTTGATTGGCGACTGCCAGCAGCTTCGCGGTCCGGACGCCGTCCGGCAGGTAAAACACCGGCGCCCCCGATCCTGGGCTGGGCGAGCCGACTTCGGCGGGCACGACCACCCAGCCGCCGTTCAGCCTGGTGAACTCGTAACCCGGCTGCTCGGCCGCGAATCCAGAGATCGGCCGGATGCGCCCCTTGGCGGGCCAGAACCACGAGGCCTGAGGTCCCTTCAGCGCCAGCCGCTCGTTGCCGACCTTGACGATCGTCGGGCCGACGGCCCCGTCCGGCAGCGTGGCCGGGCCCTGCACCCTGATCGTGACCGGGAACGATATCCGAGCCTGCTGAACGGCTGTGACGATATGACGACGGTGCCTGGCCGGGCCCGAGTGCGGCAGATGCTCGACCACCACCAGCACGGCCACGGCGATCAGAGCCAGCGCCACGGCGAGCCTTCTGCGGCGGTTAGGCGGCCGCCGTTCGCCGCCCTGGCTGATGATGTCTTCCATCGTCTGGCCCGGCTACAGCGACAGCCGCCGGGCCAGGTCCGAGCTGAACACACCGTCCGGGTCGAGCTGCGCGCGCAGCCGCCTGAACTCGCCCAGCTTCGGATACATCGGCTCCATCAGCTCGGCCGGGATGCGCGAGTCCTTGGCCAGGTAAAGCCGCCCGCCCGCGCCCAGCACCAGCTCGTCGAGCTCACCAAGCAACTGGCTGAGCCAGGGCGTCCTGGCCGGGAAATCCAGCGCGAGCGTCCAGCCCTGCATCGGGAACGACAGCGGCCCAGGATCACTCGCCCCGAGCCGCTTCAGCACGGTGACGAACGACGGTGCCCGCAGCGCGCTGATCCGCTCCAGCGACCGACGGACCACGTCCCCGGCCTCGAACGGCACCACGTACTGGTACTGCCGGAAACCGGCCGGCCCGTACGCCCGGTTCCAGTTCTGGATTCCGTCCAGCGGGTGGAAGAACGTCCCGATCGTCTGGATCTCTCCGTCCCGCCGCCGCGGCGCCTTCCGGTACCAGACCTCGTTCCCGAGGCCGATCGTCCGCCGGTTAAGCAGCCCGCTGGGAAACACCGGCGGCGCCCCCGCCAGCGTCGAAGCCTTGAACGCGAGCGCCTTGCCCCGCTTCTTCACCGGCAGATCGTCGACCTTGGCAAAGCTCCCGCTGGTAATGACCGACCGCCCAAGCGCAGCCCCGGTAGCGAGGCAGTCAGTCCAGGCCACCGTGTAGTCATACCGATCATCGGTGTCGGCCAGGTACGCCATCGTCTCGTCAAGATCAGCCGTCCGCACCGTATCCACGATGAGCTTCGACGTCTCGACCTTCTTGAGCCGGACCGTGGCCCGCAGGACGATCCCGGTCAGCCCCATCCCCCCGGCGGTTGCCCAGAACAGCTCAGGATCACCCTCAGGCGTCACGGTCCGCACCGCCCCGTCAGCCGTCAGCAGGTCAAACGAGGTCACATGCTGCATGAACGACCCGGCCTTGTGATGGTTCTTCCCGTGCACATCAGCCGCCATCGCCCCGCCGACCGACACCTTCCGGGTCCCAGGAGTAACTGGAACGAAGAACCCCTCAGGAAGGAACCGCACCATCAGCTCTTCGAGCGAAACACCAGCCTCACAGGTAACCAGACCAGCCTCAGAGTTAAAAGCCAGGACCCGATCCATCCCGGCCGTAGACAGCACCAGCCCACCGTCATTCTGCGCCGCATTGTTATAGCTACGCCCCAGCCCCCGAGCAATCACCCCGCCAGCCTGCGCGGCTTCCTTCACCAGCCCGGCAACGTCGTCGGTGGTAGACGGCACCGCCACCTCAGCCCACGTAGGCTCAGTCATCCCCCAGCCAGTCAGCTTCTGCCGCTGCGTCCCCAACTGTGCCGACACCGCTACTCCTTCGACTCGCCTATGGCTGGGCGTGCCTGCCAACCATGCAGGCGTTTCGCAAGAGCCAGCATCGATGGTATGGCCGCCCAGCCACCCCAAAGGCTCTTACCCGAGACCAGCCCGTAACTAAGCTCCAGCTGTAGGCAATTCGATCAAGGGCAACGACACCCGAGAGTTACCCCGCACAGACTCGCATACCCCATCCGACGCCAAGGCCGCCGCAATTCTTTCTTCCGAAGGCTTGGAATAGGTTGTAGTTCTCTGAGCAATGGAACGCCCGGTCGGCTCCACCATCGCGCCCAGCTCGCTGATCGTCTTGAACGACCCGTTCACCGAGCCCGCCATCCGGCTGATCGTCTCCTCCATCAGCGTCCCGCCGAGATCGTTGACCCCGCCGGTCAGAACCTCCCGGCAAAGATCGTCACCGAGCTTGACCCACGAGCACTGGATCGAGTCGATCGCGCCGTACAGCATCAGCCGCGACAAGGCATGGACCGCGCGGTTCTCGCGGCGGGTCGGGCCCGGGCGGGCCAGGCCCGCGAGGTAGATCGGCGAGCTGGCGTGCACGAACGGCAGCAGCACGAACTCGGTGAAGCCGTGGGTCCGGTCGGCGATGCGGCGGATCACCCGCAGGTGAGCGACCCAGTGCGCGGGCGAGTCCACGTGCCCGTACATCATCGTCGCCGTCGTCGGTATGCCCAGCTCATGCGCGGTCGTCATCACCTCGATCCAGGCCGACGTCGGCAGCTTGCCCTTGGTCAGCACCCAGCGGATGTCGTCATCGAGGATCTCGGCCGCCGTTCCCGGCAGCGAGTCGACCCCGGACTCGACCGCACGCTGCATCCAGTCCCGTATCGACAGGCCGGTGCGCGCTACGCCATTCATCACTTCCATCGGCGAAAAAGCGTGGACGTGCATCTCCGGGCACCGGCGCTTGACCTCGGCGGCGATATCGAAGTACGCGGTCCCGGGAAGATCGGGATGGATGCCGCCCTGCATGCACACCTCGGTCGCCCCGGCGGCCCAGGCTTCGGCCGCCCGGTCCCCGACCTGCTCCAGCGACAGGGTGTAGGCGTCCGCGTCCGTGCGGCGCTGCGCGAACGCGCAGAACCGGCAGCCGGTGTAGCAGACGTTGGTGAAGTTGATGTTGCGGTTCACCACATAGGTGACAGGGTCGCCGTTGACGTCGCGGCGGATCGCGTCGGCGAGTCCGGCTAGCGCCTCCAGTTCTGGACCGTCGGCGTCGAGCAGGGCGAGCGCTTCGGCGTCGGTGAGTCCGGCCGGGTCGCGTTCGGCGCTGCGGAGGGCGGCGGCGATCTCCGAGCGCAGCCGCTCGGGGGCTCCCGCTGCCGCTGCTCGCGGGGCCTCGATTCTGCTGGCGATCTCGGTCCAGTCGCCGTAGACCTCTTCGAAATCGTCGCGTCGGTCCTTGGTCCGGCCCGTCGTGTCGATGCTGACGTGCAGGTCGGTGCGGCCGGACGACTCGCCCCAGCCGCCGTCGGGCTCCTGCCAGGGCAGCCCGGCCGGCATCGCGTTCTCGTTGGCCAGCCCGCTCTGGGGGTCGGCCAGCGCGGCTACGTGCCCGGCCACGCGCGGGTCAAGCCAGGGCTCGCGCAGGTAGCCGGGATAGATCGTGAGGCGCTCACGCAGCGTGAATCCCAAGCTGGCGGTCCGCTGGGCCAGGTCGTCGATCTGGGGCCAGGGCCGCTCGGGGTTGACGTGGTCCGGGGTCAGCGGTGAGACCCCACCCCAGTCGTCGATGCCGGCGTCCAGGATCAGCTGGTACTCGTCGTCGATCAGGTTCGGCGGGGCCTGGATCCTGAGCTGGGGCCCGAGCAGCAGCCTCGTCACGGCGATGGTGGCGGCAAGGTCGTCGAGTTCGGCGTCGGGCCTGCGGGCCATCTTGGTGTCCGGCTTGGCGCGGAAGTTCTGCACGATGACTTCCTGCACCCCGCCGTACTCGCGGGCCACCCCTCGGATCGCGAAGATCGAGTCGATCCGCTCGGCCAGCGTCTCGCCGATGCCGATCAGGATTCCGGTGGTGAACGGCACCGCGGACCGGCCCGCGTCCTCAAGTACCCGCAGCCGCACCGCCGGGTCCTTGTCCGGGCTGCCGAAATGCGGCCCGCCCTTCTCGGTGAACAGCCGGGTCGACGTGGTCTCCAGCATCATGCCCATCGACGGCGCGACCGGCTTGAGCCGCTGGAAGTCCTGCCAGCTCAGCACCCCAGGGTTGAGGTGCGGCAGCAGCCCGGTCTCCTCGAGCACCCGGATCGCCATCGCCCGCACGTAGGAGAGCGTGTCGTCATAACCGTGCGCGTCCAGCCAGTCCCGCGCCGCCTGCCAGCGCGCCTCCGGCCGGTCGCCGAGCGTGAACAGCGCTTCCTTGCAGCCCAGCGCCGCGCCCTGCCGTGCGATCTCCAGAACCTCGTCGGGCGAGGCGTAGGCGGACTCCAGCCTGCCCGGCACGGTGACGAACGTGCAGTATCCGCAGCGGTCCCGGCACAACCTGGTCAGCGGGATGAACACCTTGCGCGAATAGGTGATCACGCCTGGGCGCCCGGCCGCGACCAGCCCCGCGTCGCGGACCCGGCTCGCGTAGCTGAGCAGCTCGGTGAGCTGTTCGCCCCGAGCGTGGAGCAGGATCTCGGCTTCGGCGTTGTCGAGCGGCTTGCCGTCGCGGGCTCTGGCTAGCGCCCGTCGAAGTGCACTGTCGGAAGGCTGCTGCCGGTTATCGGCGTTTCGCACCATGCTCCCTAACCCTAGGGCGGACCTGGGACACCCGCTGAGGGCAGGGAGTCTGCCTGCGGCGGCCGGGCCAGATGTCGGTATAGCCAACCGCTAGCTACAGCCAGCTGTTCCGCGCGCTTTCCGGGGTATCGCCATCGGGCACGATCGCGGCCTTGCCCGCCTTCACGTCGTCGAGCAGCCGACGGAGTACGTCGAGGATCTCGGGCGCGTGGTCACGCAGGCTCTGCCCGTCCGCCGCGAACGACTCGCCGTCACTGACGCCGGCCCGCTCCAGGACCGCGTCCAGATCCGCGAGCTGCTTGCCGACCCAGCCGACCGGATCGGAGGTCAGCTCGGGGTCGAACGTCCGCCGCGTCGGATCCCAGCCGCTGAACACCGGGTGGTGGTGGGCGCGGTTCAGGCTTCCGGACGGGCCGCTAACCGTCTCGAGCAGGTCGACGCGCCAGATCGGCTGGCCGATCTCGATCGGCCGGGCCGAGTAGATCGACCCGCGCAGCTCGCCGTGCTCCATCAGCCGCAGCTCAAGGCGCACCCCGCGCTCGGCTCCCTCCTGGCCTTCCCGTGGATTCGGGTCCACGAAGTACAGGTCACTGATAACCACGCCGACCCGCTCGAATCCAAAGGTGTAGAGCACAACTACCTCCCAGCCGACCTTTCAGGGCATATCAATTCTCCCCCGGCACGCCTGGACAACGTAGTCGAGGGGGACGGCTTGTCTGGTGTGGCCCTGGTGGCCGGTTGTGGTGGTGGCCAGGAACAGGGAGTTGAGGATGGCCTCGGCGGTGGCTTCGGCCGCGGCGGCGAAGATGCGGGCTAGGGCTGGCTCATCGACTGGCGGGCCTTCAGCGGTGGCGAAGGCGATCGCGTAGTCGCCGCTGTACGGCGAGAACTCCGAGCCGACGTCGGCCATCGCGAAGACGGCCCGCCTTGCGACCCTGGTCAATTGGCGCGAGTCCAGCGCGCGGTCGATGGCGATGATGATCATGCAGGAGTTGCCGCCGGAATCGCCGGCCTCGGTCGCTGGCGGCGGCAGGGCTAGCTGGGGTTCGATCGGGACGCCGCCGACGGTCAGGATGCCGGAGAAGTTGGCCTGGACGAGGACGCCGAGCGTGCCCGGCTCGCCATCGGGCAGGCGGAGGCGGCGCGACGCGGCGCCGATCCCGGCCTTGAACCCGAGCGCCGCCGTTCCGGTGCCGGCGCCTACGCAACCCTGGGCCACCGGGCCGCTGCGGGCCTCGGTGATCGCGCTGAGTACGTGCTGCTCGGTGATGGGCCTGGCCCTGATGTCGGAGAGGTAGCCGTCGTTGGTCTCGCCGACGACCGGGTTCAGGGTCCGCCTGTTTTCGTTGCCGGGCAAGGCCAGCATGTAGCTGACCAGGGCGTCGGCGGCGCGAAAAGCCGACAGCGTGCCGGTCAGCACGATCGGCGTCTCGATCACCCCGAGCTCGACCAGCTGGGTGGCCCCGATCAGCTTGCCGAACCCGTTCCCGACGAACAAGCCTGCGGAGAGTTCGCCACCGGCTCGATCGACGCCGTCCGGCACGACCGCGGTGACGCCGGTGCGGATGTTGGCCCCCTCGACCAGCGTGGTGTGCCCGACCCGGACGCCGGGCACATCGGTGATCGCATTGACCGGCCCGCGCTCGAACGCCGCTGGACTCAGGCTCAGCTCTGCGACCGAGAGGCGCCGTCCGGAGTACTCACCCACCGGACCAACGGTAGCCGCGGTCGCCTAAGGGCCCACATAGCCCTGGTTACGCCCACATAGCCCTGGTTACCGACCACCGAACCAGGATCAATCCGACAAAATTCGTCGCCAACCAGGGCTAAGGCGTCGTAACCAGGGCTAAGTGGTCCGTAACCCGGGCTAAGACGTCCGGGACCCGCAGCATGGGAACGCCGACGGACCGGGCAGACCGGCCATTCCGGGCACCGGCCCACGCGCCCGAACGGGCGACGCCCGATCCCCAGGGGACCCATGCCCCGGCCGGTGCCGGTGCCGGTGCCGGTGCCGGTGCTGGGGCCGGTGCCGGGGCCGCCCGCAGAGTACGCACCAGCCTGATAAAACTCAGGTTGCTACGGTGGCCCCGCTCTCGATGACAACGTCGGCGCTTGGTGGCCGCCATGGCAGCTACGCCGTCCCGACGTTGCTGGTGCGGGTGCGGGTGCGGGGAAAGTCGCCACGGCGGTCCCGGGTTGCGGCCACGGCAGCACACGGCCAGCGACGCTGCAGCTGGCATCCGACCGCTGTGGGCCGGTCAGTGCCGGGGCTAGGTCTGCTGGGTTAGCCGCTGCGGTTGGGGCCGGCCCGGGTTAGCGTGATCGCGATGATGACGCGCTTGTCGCGTACCATCGCGGCTCGGTAGTCGTCCCAGTCGGGGTGCTCGCCGGAGACTGTCCGGTA
>DATNFM010000136.1:0-25613 GCA_035606435.1 Streptosporangiaceae bacterium
GGAATAGATCATCTAGGCCCGGCCGCCTACCCGTTCGTCCAGATCTCGTTGAGGGCACCGTCACAGGTCGCGAGCTGAAGCTGGTTGCCCGGCAACGCGGAGTTCCCCAGGTCAGAAAGGCACAGGCCATTGCCGTTGTCCAGCGCACGTCTCGACATCGGCGAGGCGCAGCTGCTCGCCAGCGACGAGGCCGCCGTCCGGGCCGGTCCCAGCCCCTCCGCGCCCGCCCACTGCTGCCGAGCGGCGACCCCTTCCTGCTCTTCCACGAATCCGACCGCGACCTTCTGGTGCCAGACCCGCGCTTGCGCGACGCGCTCTGGACGCCGCGCGTCTGGCCGGGCGGGCTCCTGATCAACGGACCGTCCGCTGGGACCCGCGGTCGCTGCAACTGGCCGGCGACAGCGCTGACCCGCGGCCGTTGTCCTGACGACCCCGGTGCCTTCCTGGTGTCGTTGCGTCCAAGGAAGCCGCGACACCGGTGCCTCCCTGGTGCTGCTCTGACGACCCCGGTGCCTCCCTGGTGTCGTTGCGTCCCGGGAAGCCGCGACACCGGTGCCTCCCTGGTGCTGCTCTGGGGAGTGTCGCCCAGTGGCTTGCCCGTTGAGGGTGCCCACCCGGGAAGTGCGTCCTGACCAGGGAGAAGTGATCCGCGATCCGGGAAAGACACGGCCCGGCGGGGCAACCGACCTTCGATCCGGCGCTCGTGGAGCGAACCGGGCGGCCAGAAGGCCAGAAGGCCAGAAGCAATAACGCAACAGCCTCCCTGGCAGCGCCGTCGGCGCAGGAAAGCCGGGCGGTCATTCGCAGGCCTGGAAGGCAAGCGTATGACCTCCCCTCCGTCCGCGTTGGCCGGTGACTTCGCCGGGATTCAGGCTTCGCAAATTTTTCTTCCTGAGAAAGACTTTTAATTTAGATCTAGCACCGCGACGGGTCGCTCTATTTCATGGTTGCCGCGAATTGGTTTTATGGCTGTGCCGATCGCGAGGAATTCGGTCGTGTGACTGCGAGCGCCACGCATTCGGCGACCATCCGGTTGATCGCGGTCAGGTAGCCTGATAGAGGGCGCGGACCAGGGCCAGAAGGTGTACCCGTCGCGCCGGCGTAGGTCGGGCAGTCGTAGCTACCGGCGTTCTTGATGCTGAAGACAGCCGCACCGAAGACCTGACCGGAGGGCACGAAGCCGACGCTGCGAATGGCGGCGAATTCGGCCGTGCTCAGCGCCGATCCCCAGGTGCCGCTGGGCTTGATCTCGGCCAGGCGGGCTTGCGCCGTGCTCGGCAGGTCCTGCGGTACTTGCGACATTGCTGACCATTCCCTTCGACCCCCGGGTCAATTGTTCCGCATATGTGGGGCCGAAGGGGAATTCAACTAGCTCGCTGATGGCGAAGGGGTTGGGCTGGGCTTGCCTTGGACGCGCCGGCTCGGGCCGGTCAGGCCGGGCTTGCCAGATGCCGTTCGAAGCAGGGCGGGGAGCCTGCTCAGTTCCTTGGCGTAATCGGCCTTGTACCTGCGGACGGCGACGTTGAGCGCCTGCTGATTCGCGGTGACGAATTGCTGCTCGTAGTCGGTCTGGACGGCGAAATAGATGCCGGCCAGGTCGGAGTCCAGCGTGCACTGGGCGTCGGTCACGGCCATCGCGATCTGGGCCTGGTTGTCCGGCGCCGGCGTCGCGTTGACGCCGGGTTTCGCTCTCGGGGTGGCAATCAAGGCCTGTCGTTGTCCTAGCGCGAAGGTATCGGCGTCCGCAGTGGTGTACCCATTCCTGGCCATGCATTTCGACCAGGCCGTGGTCGACTTCTTGAATTCGGCGTCCTGAATCACGTCGGTGCTGATCTCGTTGTTCATCGTCTCGATACCCGCTAGAGAAGTGGCGAACTCGTGGTTGTTGAAATCGAGAACGATGTTGGAGCATTTGTTGCCGGCTTCCTGCACTGCCATTGGCAGGCTGGAGAAAGAGCCAGGAGAGATATCAGGTTCGCCGTCCGGCGTCTGGAAACCGTACTGCTGGGCGAGGGAGACGTTGACATAACCCCAGGGCCCGGCCGGCTGCGGGAGCGCGAGCCCGCGATTTGCCCGAATGGCGAACGGTACGTCGGCGGCGTACTGACCGTAGCCCGCGGCGTTCATGCAGGCGGTGTGCAAGGCCCGGTAGGTCACGCCGGGAGCTAGGTCATTCGAGACGGCGCCGAGCCCGGCGTAGGGCGTGAAGGCCTCGCTGGACAGGGCCGCGTCGGCGGAGGTCGGGGCGGGCGGCTTGCCGACGGCGGGCACGGTGACGTTCGAGTCCGGGCCCTTGGGGCCGCTGGCGGTGCAGGCGGTGAGCGCCAGGCAAAGCAACAAGATCGGCATCGAGGCCAGCAGGGGCGGGCTGAGGCGCATGCGCGTGTTCTTCCTTCAGGCGTGCCGGAGTGCGGCCAGCGGGCTGGTCCGGGCCGCGCGCAGGGCCGGGTAGGCGCCGGCGAGCAGGCCGACGGTGCTGCCGATGAGCGGCGCGGGCAGGGTGTAAACCGGGTTCAGCACGGCGGTCCAGTTCCTGGTCGCCGCGAAGATCACCACGATGCCGACGGCCAGGCAGGTGCCGATCAGTCCGCCGAGCGTGCCGAGCGTGACCGACTCGGCCAGGAACTGGACGGCGATATGCCTGGGCCGGGCGCCGACGGCACGGCGCAGGCCGATCTCCTCGGTGCGTTCGAGCACGGCCACCAGCGTCGTGTTGGCGATGCCGACCGCCCCGATCAGCAGGCTGATCAGCGCCAGGATCAGGTACAGGCCCTCAAGGTCAGCGTTCACCTCGCTTTGCAGGCTCTGCGGATTGGGCGGGGAAACCACGACGAGCCGGCTCGGGTCGGTAGGCACCTCGGCCGCCGCGATCTGCCTGGCTACGGCCTTGGCGGCACCGGTCCTGGTCGCGACGATCAGCTGGGCTTCTTCCTGGCCCCCGATGCCGGGGCTCGGATTGCCATAGTCGGCCAGGGCGGTGCGCTCGGGGATCAGCATCGCGCTTTCCTGGCTGACCACGCGCCGGGCGCTTTGGTAAATGCCGATCACCGTGTAGGCGATGCCGCCGACGAACACCGCCGGATCGCTCGGCAACCGGGCCGGTGAGATGCCGAGCGCGGTCGCCGTGGTGGTGTCGATCATCGCGACGTGCTGGGCGGTGTCGTTCTCGTAAGTGCTGAGCTTCGAGCCCGCGGCCAGCGACAGGTCCATGGCGTTGACCGCGCCTGGTGAGGCCGCGAGCAGGTTGACGGTCTGGGAGGCGGTGGCCGACAGCGCCAGCGAGCCGGTGAAGTTCGTGGCGGCCGGGAGGTTGACCGGCCACCAGACTCCGGCGGCGGTTACTCCGTTGATGCGGCCGGCGATCGCGTCGGCGTCATCGGGGAAGCCGATGCCGGGGTTGGTACCGGGCGGAGCGACATTGTTGACCGGACCGTTGTCCTCGACGGTCACGGTGGTGTCCTCGAGCACGGTGAACTGGCGCGAGATCTGACCGGCCCCCGTCGCGGTCAGGCCGAGCACGCCGACGAACGCGCCCACGCCCAGGATCGTGCCGAGCATGGTCAGCACGGTGCGGCCGGGGCGCTGCACGATGCCCGCGATCGCTTCGGCGGCCGCGTCCCGGACGCTGAGGCGAGGCTTTGCCAGGCCGGCTGCGCTAGGCATGGGCGGCCTCGGGGCGGTCGGCCTCGGGGCGGGTCGATAGGACGCCGTCGCTGATCGTGATCGTCCGGCGGGCGTGGGCGGCGACCCCCGGATCGTGCGTGATCACCACGATCGTGAAGCCGGTCGCGTTCAGCCGGTCGAGCAAGTCCATGAGCGCGGCCGCGTTCGTCGAGTCCAGGTTGCCGGTGGGTTCGTCGCACAGCATCAGGCTGGGCCGGTTCACCAGGGCCCGCGCGATCGCGACCCGCTGGCATTCCCCGCCGGACAGCGTCGTGGGCAGCGCGTCCATTCGATGGCCGAGCCCGACCGAATCGAGCGCCTCGACGGCCGCCTGGAGCCTGCCGCCTCGAGGAGTCTGGTTGTACAACTCGGCGAGCAGCACGTTCTCCAGCGCGGTGCGGTACGGCAGCAGGTGGAACGCCTGGAACACGAACCCGATCCGCCGGCCGCGCAGCGCCGACCTGTCCTTGTCGCCCAGCGCGGAGGTGTCCAGGCCGTCGAGCAGGTAGCTGCCCGCCGTCGGAGAGTCCAGCAGTCCGAGCAGGTGCAGCAGCGTCGACTTGCCCGAGCCGGACGGGCCGGTCACAGCGACGTAGTCGCCGGCCTCGATGGCCAGGTCGGCCGGGCGCAGGGCCGGGACCGGCGGAGGCCCGGGGTAGGTGCGGGCCAGGCCGCGCAGTTCGATGACCGGAGGGGTCGGGAGGGCGGAAGGGGTCGGGAGGGCGGGACGCACTAGCCGCTCACCACCACGCGGTCGCCGGCCGCGAGCTTGCCGGTGCCGGTTCCCTGGCCCGCCGGAGTCACCTGGACGTAGCCGTTCTCCGAGATGCCGGGCGTGACCGGGACCTGCGTCCTCTTGCCCGTGGCGCCTACGACGGTGACGTAGCTCTTGCCGGAGGCGGTGCTGACGATGGCGGCGACCGGCACCGTGAGCACCGGGCCTTCGGTCTGGCCGGTCTGCACGGTGACCAGGACGTTCTCGTTGTTCAGCGTCGGAGCTAGGGGTTTGGAGGGCTGAACGGTGAGCGGAATGAACGGGGTCGCGCCCGATCCGCCGCCGGTGCTGGCGCTGCCGGCGGAGCCGCTGGTGCCTGTGCCGGTGGAGCCTGAGGTGGGTGAGCCTGAGCTGGGTGAGCCGCCGACGTTTACCACTACTCCGGCCGGCGTGACTATCGTTGCCGTTCCGATGTCCGCCACCGTGCCGGTCGCTCGGATTCCGGTGACCTCGTCGTAGATCGAGACCTTGAGGCCCGACTTCACCTGAGCGGCGTAGGCGGGCGGCAGCACTCCGGTGAGTGCGAACGACCCGCGCGGCGCTAGCTCGAGGAATGGCAGGCCCGGCTGCTCGCCGACCGCGCCGTTAACCGCCACCACGGTGGCCGGCAGCGACGGCAAGAACACCACATCGGTCGTCGGCAGGCCGCCGTCGGCGGGCGCGGCGTAGCCGAGGTGCTCGTAGTACAGGGACACGGCGTACCCGGTCGCCGACCCGTAATACCCGGGCAGGTCCCCGTCGAAGTAGTAGCCGAGCGCGGCGAGGGCTTTCTGCAGTTCGGTGACGTCCGGCCCGCTCTCGCCAGGAGTCAGATCCCGCCAGGCCGGTACCGGGCCGGTCAGCACGAACAGCGGCTCGCCGTCGATCTCGGCGAGTTGCTCGCCGTTCGTGAGCGCGTCACCGGCAGCGACCTTCAGCTTGGAGATGTAGGCGGTACCGGTCCCGGTCCCGGTGCCGGTTGATCCGGGCGCGCCCGGAACCGTCGAGTCCGACGACGGGGCGCTCGCGTAAACGTCGTACTGCGTCGACGGGTAGACGACGCCTCGCATCTGAACCGACGAGGTCAGGACCTGGGAGACGACCTTCGCGGTCGTTATCGTCGGAGGCGGGGCCGCGCTATCCGCGGCTAGTTGCTGCGGCGACTTCACCAAGGACGCGCCGATCAGTCCGCCGCCGGCCAGCAGGGCGGCCGCGACGCCTACCCCAAGCAGCATCCTCCGCCGCCGCGTCAGCCGGGAGCCGCGCGTCGCCTGCCTGCGGCCGTCTCGATCACTCACCGTAGCCGGTGAATCTAGTTGTGTCACTGGAGATCCTCCGATGGGACTGGGCGCTGCCCCGGCTGGAGGAAGCCCGCGCAACGCCCCCGCGAGAGCGTGGATCCCACCTTGCAGACCCGTGCTGAGGAATCCGCATGATCTTTTTGTGAGTTCCATGTCAGCCGGCGGCGGGGAACTCCCCTAGGGGTTTTTAACCCTCAGGGGTACTTCGTCAATATCGCCCAGCCGCTTTCAGGACTAGCGTTCGCGTCAAACCAGATAATTTCCCACAGAAAGGATTGCGACTCCATTCAGCCGAAATTGAGCGGGAGGGCTGCCTTGCATGGCGCTGGCTTGCCCTGTCGGCCGTTCTGCGACTCCCGCGACCGAACCTGGCAGCAGAAAGGAGTTCGCGATGCGAACCACGGAATTGAATGTCGGGTCAGGCAACGGTTTGCCGCTGCCTGACCTCAAGGGCAGATGCCATGTCTCGTAACCAGACCGGGAGCGATGACAGGCGTAAGTCGCGCAAGACATCGGAGGCCAGGTATCCCGGTCTTCGCTGGGTGCCGGTACCGCTGGCGATTCTCGTGGCGGCAATCGGCTGGCTGGTCCTCGGCTCCGTGATGGGCCAGCATGCGTTGGCCAGCGCCCACGCCGGCCCGGAGCAAGGCGGCCTGGGGCTCACCGTGAACCAGGTGGTGTGGATGGCCAATGACATGTCTAACCCGAGCGGGAAGGTAACCGACCCAAACCAATTCAAGATGCCAGCCGCCGAAATGCCAGGGATGCAGACCGCAGGTGACAAGCGGCTGCGCATCGAGATTTATCTCCGGGACATCAGCAGCAGCCCGCAACGGTACGGGCTGGCCGAGTTCCGCCTGCTCGGGACAGGAAAACAGAGCTGGCCGCCGCTTGACAACGCCGCCACTCGCGGCGCGGTGCTGTCAGCGATGCTCTATCCGGGCTTCCAGTCGACGGTCGATTTGTACTTCGACCTCCCGGCTTCGCAACACGGTGCTCTCAAGCTCGAATGGGAGCACGGTGGCCACATTATGACCATCCCTGTCCACGTCATCGGCAAGGACAACGGCGTGATGGTCGGGATGTAGCCGACAACACCACGCAGCCAAAAGGCCAGCCGACCGGCATCAGGGCCGGTCGGCATGCAAGAAAGAAAAATCAGAGAGGAAACATCTATGTCAGATTCGACCACTCGCACCCGACATCGATCCCGATGGCGTGGTGTGCTAACGCTGGCGCTCGTGCTGAGCGCCGGCGTGGTCGCCTCACTCTCCGTGGTCAATAGGGTCTTCGGTCAGACGATCGGAGGCACTGGCGAGGGAGTACAGGCCATGGCGATAACGGCACTCGCCGCCGTGATCGCGGTCTACCTCGGCTTGCGGCTCGCATCCAAGATGGGCCTGGACCGCCCGGGCGCGGCCGCGACGCTCAACAAGGCCGCGGTCATCTCGCTCATCTTCACCGTGCTGTTGACGCCCGCTGCCCTGGTGGTGCCCTCAGCAGGCACGGCGCTCGCCGGTGGCGTGCTCGGCGCTGGCCCCGGCATTGGCGGTGAGTTGCTCAGCGGCCTGGCCGCGGCACTAATCGGCCAGGCCGCTGGCTTGCCGCTATTGTTCGTGACCCTGATCGTGCTCGACTATCTCCAGGTCGCAGATAGCCCTCTGCAGCCTGGCGTGCCGACCAGGCGAACGCGGCTCCCTCGATTCGCTTACATCATATCCGCACTCGCCTTGCTGGGCGTTTACGGGACCACGAGCGGGGTTTCCCTCGCCTCCACGGTTTCAGCCGGCACGGTCACCATCTCGAACCCGTGCTCCTCGGCACCTCACGACACGTTCAACGTCTCAGCGATCAACATGACGATGATCCTGAACAAGTTCGGGGTCAACGACCCGAACGCGATGCAGTACGTGCTCAACAGCAACATCGCGGCGGTGCGGGCCGAGGACAAGGCCGGAACGGTATCGAGCGGCCTGCAGGGCAACGACCCCATCCAGCCGCTCGTGCTTCGCGCACACATGGGCGACTGCGTCACGGTCAACTTCACCAATGCGACGACGTTCGGACTGGAGCCGTTCGACCAGCCGCCATCGCCGCAGGCGTCGGAGCCGTGCGATAACGTGACGGCGACCAACCCGGACGGGTCCACGAGAGTCGTGGCCGACTGCGCCGGCTCACTGTCGCATACCGCGGCTCAGAACCTGGCCTGGAACGTCGATGGCCTGCCGGCCGTCGGCAATGCCAACCAGGTATCCAGTGCCATAGGCAAGAACTCCGACAACACCGCAGCTCCGGGCCAGACGGTGAGCTACACCGTCTACATGGATCCGGCTCTGGGCTACGGTGCGCATGTATTCCACTCGACCGGTGACTACCGGCAGTCGCAGGACCACGGCCTGTTCGGGGTCCTGGTCTCTGAGCCGACCGGTTCTCAGTGGCTGGACCCGCACACGCTGCAGCCAGAAGACAGCGGGTGGGACGCGGTCATCAAGATGCCGTCCGGGCCCAACTTCCGCGAATTCAACCTGATATTCCACGAGGTTGGCGATGAGGGCTATCGCCAGATCATGGAACCGTCCAGTGCTACTTGCCAAACCAAGTTCGACGAGGTTCAGACGCCCGGCGGGTGCGAGCTTCCCGTTGTCGATCCCTTCACCTCGGCCTACCGGCCCTGTAGCAAGGCGATCAACTACCGGAGCGAGTGCTTCTTCGAGCGCGAACTCACTCAGGTCGAACACGGCCTGACTCCCGACGAGGGGCAGGACTACGGCTCATACGCCAACGGCGACATGGCCACCCCCCGGCCGGAAGCCTACATCGGCGACCCCTACAAGATCCTGCTGACCAACGCCGGTTCCGAGATGGGCCACGTGTTCCACGAGCACGGTGGCGGCATCCGGTGGCTCCGCAACCCAGGGGCCGCTAACCCGGACATCGCGGGCGGGCTGGAGAAGTTCCCGCCGGTGACGAAGGCCTCGATCCGGCTTGACTCGCAGACGATCGAGCCGGGTGAGTCCTACGACCTTGAGACCGAGTGCGGCGGCGGAGGCTGTCAGCAGGCAGCGGGCGACTTCCTGTACCACTGCCATATCGCGGCGCACTACGACTCAGGGATGGTCGGCTTCATTCGCGTCTTCGACACCAAGCAGTCAGACCTGGCGACGGTGCCGGGCCGCACGGCGAAGCCGGCGGCGGTTACCTCGGCGGGCCTGATCGGCAAGGTGATCGAGGGCAAGACCGTCGTCCCGCAATCACAGCTAACCAATCCAAGCACGCAGGTCTCGCTCGAGAGCCTGGTCGAGGGCCAACTGCCGCCGCAAGGCGTCCCCTTCGGCGAAGAGGACGCGACGGTATGGAACTGGACCAAGAGCGGCCCCGCGAGCGCACCCGTTTACCTCAGCGAGCCTGAGTCGACCTTCTCCTGGGCCGACTACACGCCGCCGAACCCGGGTCAGCGAGATCCGATCATGTTCGATCCAAGCAACGGAAGATATGCGTGGCCCCTGCTGGCGCCTCACCTAGGCCAGAGACCGCCCTTCTCGCCCAATGGGCACAGCGGGGCACCTTGGCTGGGCAACAACGTCACGTCGACGAGACCTGACGGCCTGTGCCCGCAGGGAGCTCCGGTTCGTACCTATAACATCACCGCCATCAACGTCCCCATCCAGGAGACGAACGGCGGGCAGGGTGCCAACGGGACGAAGATTCCGCCGGCCGTCGATCCCAGGGGTGAGATCTTCGTACTCAACCAGAACATCGCGGCGACAAAGGCCGGCACAATGCCGGCGTACCCGCTGGCGATCAGGTCCGATGTAGGCGACTGCATCGCGCTGACACTGACCAACGAGTTGTCTAATACCGGGGACTCTAACGATCCCTTGGTTAACACCTTCTCCAAGGTCAACATCCACATCCACTTCGTGCAGTTCGACCCACAAGCCTCGGACGGCGTCATCACCGGCTTCTCCTTCGAGCAGTCGATGAGGCCGGACTTCGGGGTCTCAGCGGAGACGACGCTGACAGCGGCCGCGCCGGCCGGCGCGACCTCGGTCTCGGTTGCTTCTACCTCAGGGCTGCGCCCGGGTATCAGCATCGAGGTCGGCCAGGGCCAGCCGGACACCGAGGTCGTCAACAAGATCACGGCGATCAACGGCAACACGCTGACGCTGGGCTCGCCACTGCAGAACGCCCACGCGTCGGGTGAGCGGACCGGAGTCGAGTTCGTACAGTACCGGTGGTACAGCGACGTCGACGACGGCACCGTCTTCTTCCACGACCATGTGGACGCGTTGCACTCGTGGGGCCACGGCCTGTTCGGTGCCCACCTCATCGAGCCCGCGGGCTCAACCTTCCATGACCCGACGACCGGCAAGCCGATAGACAGCGGCCCGATCGCCGACATCTACACCAAGGGCTCAGTTGGCTTTGGCGAGAAGGGTGACTTCCGCGAGTACGTTCTGTGGGAGCACGAAGGTATCAGGAGCAGTGGTTCACCGCAGGGCTGCGAGATGTCCAGCTTTGACCTGCGGGCGGCACCACTGATCGACCGAGATCCGAGTTCTGCCGCCACCCCGATCCCCGACGATGAGGATGCGAGCGTCCCGGACGGGGGTGGTGTCTACAATATGGGCTTCGAGGCACACGAGGAGCCCGCTGGTGCGGACCGGGTGGACTGTACCAACATCGCCACGTCCAACGATCCGTACGTCTTCTCGTCGGTGGCTCATGGCGATCCGGCGACACCGTTGCTGCAGGCCTACACGGGCGACCCGGTAGTGATCAGGCAAGTCGGCTTGGACGAGCAGGTCGGCGACATCCGGGTCACTGGTCACCGATTCGCTGAGGAGCGATTCAACCAGAACGGCGTGCTCACCGACGCCGGCACGGCTGGCATCTCAGAGAAGATGGACTACGTCTTCAACGCGGGCCAGTCCGCTGGGGACTTCCTCTACTACAGCGGACGCAGCCTGGAACTGGAGAGCGGCGCCTGGGGCATCTTCCGGGTGATGAACACTCTGCACTCCAGCCTGGAGCCGCTACCGGACCGGACAGCGCCACCGTCCGGCTCAGGATTCCCGACCCTCACCTTTACGGGCAAGGCTCCGCCGGCCGCTCCGGCCGACTCGGGCTCTATTTGTCCAAGCACCGCACCGGTGCGCACCTACAACGTGTCGATCTTCAACGGCGTCACCTTCGACCAGGGGATGCCGGGCGAGAGCGATGCGGCGCCGGAGACCGGCGGCTCCTGGGCGACGATGTACTCCCTCACCAGTGATGAGGCTGCCATCAAGGCCGGGACGAAGCCGCTAGTGCCGTTGGTCATTCGTGCCAACGCGGGTGACTGCGTGAAGGTGACGCTGCACAACGACCTGCCGACAGACAACTTCACCTGGAGTTGGGGGTCAGGCTCGACCAGAGCCGGGCTGAATATCGGCAATGTCCTGTACAACCCGCAGACATCGTTCGGCGGCGCGGTCGGGTTCGATCCCGACTCGAGCGTGGCACCGGGCGGCCAGCGTACCTACGTCTACTACGTAGACAGGGAACTCGGCACCAACCTGATGCTCAACACGGGCAACGAGTCGACTTGGCGAGCGGGTGCCTACGGTGCTCTCATCGCCGAGCCTAAGGGCTCGACCTGGGACGACCCGTTCACCGGGCGGCCGCTCCAGGCGGGAGTCTTCGCGGACATCTTCCGGCCAGATGGCACTGCCTTCCGGGAGTACGTGACGTTGTTCAGCGACCGTGAGCCGTTGCTCGGCCACGACACGATGGACTACTACCTCGACTCCGACCACTCCTACACCGACTACAACGAGGAATCGCTGAGTCAACTGGAAGGGGATGATCAGCACGCGCTGTGCGGCGCCAATGAAAACGGAGCCGATTCAGGGTGCCTGTGGCTTGCTAAGAGCGACAGCGCCAACGGCGGGAATGACCCGACCACGCCGACGTTCGAGGCGTACTCGGGTGACCCGATAATCTGGCGGGTCGCTAACGCGGCCGGCGATAACCCGATCGCGTTCCAGGTTTCCGGCCATGAGTTCCCGCTGGACCATGGGCTCACGGGGTCTCAGATCATCGAGGCTCGGACCCTGGTCGGCGGGGAGACGTTCGACGCGTACATCGTCAATGGCGCCGGCGGTGCGACCGGTGCTCCTGGCGACTACCAGTACGACGTCGGGCGGGATCCGATGATCAGGTCCGGTGACTGGGGCGTCCTGCGGGTGCTTCCGGGCACGGGCACGAACGTGGCTCCCACCAACGGCGGGCTCAAGCCGCTGTCCTAAGTTAACCGCTCCCACGCTGCCGTCCCGGACCGTCAGGTCCGGGACGGCAGTACCCCGCCTGGGACCTGGCTCGCCTGGCAGATACGACCGAGATCGGAGATGACATGCCTGTCGCACTTGCCCCGTCAAAACCATCCTCACTCGCCCACAGCGCCTGTCGACGAGTCGGGATCGTTGGCGCCGTCACCACGGCGACGCTGCTGCTATTCGCCGGGCCCGCTCTAGCCCATATCACGGTCACCCCTGACTCGGTTGCCGCCGGATCCACCGACGTGCTGACCTTCCACGTCCCGAACGAGGAAGCGAAGGCCGACTCCGTCAAGCTGGACGTGCAGATCCCCACCGACCACCCGATCGCCCAGTTGCTCGTCGAGCAGGTTCCCGGCTGGACCGCTTCGGTCAAGACGATCACGCTGGCCAAGCCGATCGTCACCGACGACGGGAAGTTCACCCAGGCGGTCTCCGAGGTCATCTGGTCGGGCGGGAAGATACCGCCTGGTCAGTTCCAGGACTTCTCGATCTCGGCCGACCCCATGCCGACCGGCGAAAGCCAGGTCACGTTCAAGGCGATCCAGACCTACTCCAACGGCGACATCGTGCGCTGGATCGACCTGAAGCAGCCGGGTCAGCCCAACCCAGATCACCCCGCGCCCACGGTCACACTGACCACGGGAACGACGACGGTCACGACACCGGCCAAGTCGACCGCAGCCGCTTCGCCCGGTTCCGCCTCCGACGGGCTGGCCCGCGTTTTGGCGATCGTCGGCCTGCTGCTCGCCGTGCTGGCCGGCGTGCTGGCAATGACCGTGGTCCGGCAGGCTCGCAGGCTGGCTGGCGGGATCGCCGCGCCAGCCAGTAGCGGCCCGCCGACGGCCCCGGCCGCAGAGGCCGAGCCGGCGAAGGCTCAGACCGCCAAGAGCCAGCCCGCTAAGGCCGGCTCCAAGAACCCCGCCCAGCGGGAGCCTGTGTCAACCGGCTCGAAGTCGACGGCCCGGCGCGGTCAGCCCCAGCCGCGCCGTCGGGGCTGAGCTGAAGTTTTGACTGTGTCCCAGGCCGGCCGGTGGCCGACCGCCTGATCCGCTCGCTAAGAGGAGGCTGAAGTGGCCCGCAGATTCGTCTACCTGATCGCGACACTCTTACTGACCGGGTTCGGCGTCCTGGCCGGAGCACCGGCGGCCTGGGCCCACGCCACGCTCGTCACCACCGATCCGGCCGATGGCGCGATCGTGAAGCAAGCACCGACCAGCGTGTCGGCGACCTTCGATCAGTCGGTGGGTGTCAGTTCCACCAGCCTGGAGGTGTTCGCGCCGAACGGCAGTCGCGTTGATACCGGCGGAACCATCCACGGCAGCAAGCCGCAGGAGATCACGGTCAAGCTCAAGACCGGCCTCGGCCATGGCACCTACACCGTCGGCTGGCACGTCATCTCGGCTGACTCGCACCCGGTGCAGGGAGCCTGGACCTTCTCGGTTGGCGCGCCAAGCACCACCTCAGTCAATCCCTCCACCCTCAATCTGACCGCCAATCCGCTGATCGGCGTCGCGTTCGGCACGGTGCGCTGGGTCGCCTTCTGCTGCTTCGCGCTCCTGATCGGCGCGGTCTGCTTCGTGCTGTGGTGCTGGCCGGCCGGCGCTTCTAGTGCGCTCGTCCTCAGGCTGACCATGGGCGCGTGGAGCGGGCTGGCCGCTTCGGTCCTTGGCGCCCTGCTGCTGCAGGGCGTGTACGGCGGCGGGCAGGGTGTTGGCAAGGTGTTCTGGCCCAACGTGCTGCACTCGACCTTGTACAGCCGGTACGGCCGGTCGCTCGGGATACGCCTGATCCTGGTCATCGTCGCCTTGTTCGTCTTCACCTGGATCCTCGGCAGCCTGCGCGCCGAAGACCGTGACCGCGACCGGCGGGCGTCGGTGACGGCCTCGGTCGTCTGGGGGGTGCTCGCGGCGGCGCTCGCGGCGACCTGGGCCGCCGCCGACCACGCTGGGACCGGCATCCAGGTGCCGCTGGCGCTGCCGTCTGACATCGTCCACCTCAGTGCCGTAGCGCTCTGGCTGGGCGGCCTGGTCATGCTCGCCGCGATCGTGCTCCGCCGCCCGAACGGCGGATCGGCCAGCGGATCAAAGAGCACCAAGGGCCGGCCGGCCAACCGCAAGCGCCGGGTGGCCTCGGCGGACACGATCCAGGCCGTGGAACGATTTTCCCCGATCGCGCTCGGCTGCGTGGTCGCCATCGTGATCACCGGCACCTACCAAGCCTGGCGCGGAGTCGGCACCTGGCCGGCCCTGATCGACACGACCTACGGTCGCTTGCTGCTGATAAAGATCGCGGCCATGGGCGCGCTCATCGTGCTCGGCTATCTGGCCCGGATCCGCATCGCGGCGTTGCGGACCCCGGCCACGGCTCCGCTCTCGCTCGCCGAGTTCGTTGCGGCCGGCCTGCCGCGCGTCGCCATCGGGGCCGGCCGGTCGGGACTAGCCGAAGGACCGGCGAATGGCACCCACGGCAACGGAGCGAACGGCAACGGAGCGAACGGCAACGGAGCCCACGGCAACGACAACGGCACCCACAGCAACGGCAAGCACAACAACGGCAAGCACAACAACGGCAAGCACAACGGAGCGAACGGCAACGGTGCCCACCCAGCGGGCGGCGACGGCTCGCCCTCGGACTCTGATCGCTCATTCGTTACCCTGGCCAGGCTCCGCTGGTCGGTGGGTGCCGAAGCGTCGATCGCCGCCGCGGTTCTCGCCGTCACCTCGATCCTGGTTAACACCGCCACCGCGCGTGAAAGTTTCACCCAGCCAGTCCATGCCACCGTCGCCTTCAACACCGGCGGGCCGGGCGGACGCGGCGAGCTCAGTGTCACGGTGACGCCGGCGGTGCTCGGACCCAACCAGGTCCGGGTAACGGTCATCGGCACCAACGGCAAGCCGTACCAGCCCAAGCAGCTCCAGGCAGCCCTGGTGCTCCCAGCGCGTCACCTTGGGCCCCTGCCGGTGGCGCTCAAGGCGGATGGCCCCGGGCGGTATGCCAGCGCGTCGATCACCATGACCATCACCGGGCAGTGGCAACTGCAGTTCACCGTGCGCAGCGACGCCTTCGACGAGACCACCGTCTCCGTTCCCGTCGCCGTCCAGCCGAGAAGCGGATGAACTGGCTGGCCCTCTGGCCAGGGACGTCACGCCTTAAGGGTATTCGTCCCCTAGGGGGGATTCGTCCCTGGCCACCTTGCTGCCACTGCTCTACGGTAGGGGTTGTTGGTTACCCACCAGTTTTGCCCTGTCGCCCGAGACCGTGAGTAGGCCTTGGCGTGTCCATCCGCACAGCCCGGAGGCCGTCGTGGTGCTATCAACTCGATCAAGCTCGCGAGTCTCGTTCGCAATCGCGTCTCCCGAGTCCGCCTGACTTGCCCTGATGCGGACCACGGCCATCTCAGACTCCCCGGCCGGGCCGGGCTCGACTTGTCGTTACGCAGTATCTACAGTGATCTGCTACCGCTACTGTGCATCGTGCTTGCCGCTCGGGGGGTTTTCCCACTACCGCAGCCTCCGCTCGCAGGGGCCGTACCGGAGACGTCACTACGGAGATCCGCATGTCGGCCATCGGCAAGACCCCGCCTTCCGCCGTCCCGCCGCTCCTTACGCAACGGGAGATGATGATCGTCTTCCTAATGAGCGCCGGGCATACCGCCTCGGAGATAGCCAAGCTGCTCGAGGTCCGGCCGCGAACAGTGGAGAACCGTAAGCGGAGCATCTACGAGAAGCTCGGGGTCGGCAACCAGAGCCAGGCGGTAGCCAAGGCGATCTGGCTCGGATTGCTGCAACCCGGACCGCCGCCGACCCTGCCCCGCAAGGGACCGGCACCGCAACCGAGCGCCTGGGAACCCGGGCGCTCCCTGCTCGCGGTATTACTTGGCCCGGCCAGCAAGAGCCGGGATGAGATAGCAGGGTCACTAATCGCCGAACGAGTACCGCTTGTCATCGCTCTGGACCGCGAAGAACTGCTCCGCGATCACTGGGTCTGGTGGCAGCGCGGCCCGATCGTGATCGTCCTCGTCGATCCTGAGCCCGAGGACTGGTCGGCCACCATCGCGCTCGGCGCCCCGACCGTGCTCATCCGCAGCAAGGATGTTCCAGAGGAACTCGCTATCGCCGACGCGCTGGCCCGGCAGGCCAGCGGTGTGGTGGCGCTCCACGATGTCACGACCGGACTAGGCCCGATCCTGACCACCGTGGCCCAGGGCCTGATGGTGCTGAGCTGGGAATACGCAACAGCCTTGCTGAAATGGTCGCCCAGCCCATCACCGGAGATGCCCAAGCTCACGGCCAGGGAGTACGACATCCTCGGCTCGATCGCCCGCGGGCACACGATCCGGCAAACGGCGCGGAGCCTCGGCATCGCCGCCAAGACGGTGGAAAACACCCAGGCGCGGCTCTTCAGGAAGCTCGGCGTCCGCAACCGGATGGAAGCGCTAACCATCGCCGATGCGCTCGGCCTGATCGACCGAGCCGCGGCGCCACCGCCCGGGATGTCATCCCCAGGGGTGCCACCCGCAGGGATGTCACCCGCAGGGATGCCGCCGCCGAGTCAGCCCTTAGCTGGCCAGGAGAATTGCCGGCCGGTAATCGCTGATTCGGCCATGGGCCGGATGCCCGTTACCGGCCGGTAACGGCGAGCCAGCCGTCGGTACCGCTGGGCCCGGTCACCAGCACAACCGGTGCGACGCAAGGCTGCGGAAGACTGACCCGGGCGTCGATCTCCGAGTCCCCTTCGGCACTGGCCTCGAAGTCACCGGTGCTGACGTTGGCGTAGGCCGAGTTGCCGTTCACTCCGGTGCGCAGGCAGCTAACCACGACTCGGAACGAGGGGAACGGATTCACCCCCTGCAGCGAGGCCGGGACCAAGGGATCGGCGGCGAGCACCAGCCCTCTGATCCGGACAATGAGATGACCATCGCAGCTGAGCGAGCCCGTTCCAGCCTCTAGTTCCCATGGGAGACCGCCGCTCGCAATTCCCCGGACGTCGTCGGTCGAACCGACTAGCGGCCCTCCGACGGGAACCAGGGTGTCGAACTTCATGATCACAGCTGAACCCGAGTCCACCAGTAAGGCCGCAGCGAGCACGGCGATCGGCTTGGTTGGCACCGCACCGCTAGCGTCGTCATTAGCCCTGCTGTTGGCCCATGCCGTCTCGCGCATCTCAGACCTCTTCGCTCGGCGTGAGGACACCACGCCACCGCCATGACGGTGCTGTCTCTCGATCACACGTCTGCCCAACGCGTCAGGTTCACCGGCTCAGGAAAGGTCCGAACCTTTTTCCCGACCGCGCACACCTAGGCAACGACTGACTGGTCAGTCAGGTTGCCCGAAACCTGCTCCACGAGCAAGGATTCAGGAAACCCAAAGGTAGCTTTAAGGCATGACGGCAACCCTTGACTGGTATGGCTGCGCGACCTTCCGGCTGACGATCGGCGGTCTCGTCGTGTTCCTGGACGCCTACATCGACCGGATCGACGGAGCCCCAGGACCCGGCCTGGTCGCCGACGACATCGACCGCTGCGACTTCATCGTGGTCGGCCACTCCCATTTCGACCACCTGTGGGGCGCCGAGCGTATCGCCCGCCGGACCGGTGCGAAGATCATCGGGTCCTACGAGACCGTGCGGGTCATGCAGACCCAGGGAATCCCGCTGGACCAGTTGATAGCGGTCGCGGGCGGCGAGCGGATCAGGCTGAACCCCGAGGTGCTCGTGTCGGTGTTTCCCTCGCTGCACTCGTGCGTCTGGTCACACCGGGCCATGTCGAGCCCCGGAGAGGTCTGCATCGGCGACCTGGGCCTGACCTATGCGGAACGCCAGGAGCGAATGGCCGACCTGATCAACTGGTTCGCCTCATTCGGCTCCGAGGCCACCGAGCACCTGCGGATCAGCAATCAGGATGCCCGGGGCGACGGCGGGGCCCTGGTCTACGCGTTCGACACGCCGGAGGGCCAGTTGCTGTATCAGGACACCTCCGGCTACTGGACCGGCATGGCGAGCGGCCTGCACCCAGATGTCGCGATCATCGCAGCCGCCGGCCGCGGCAACATCGACGGCGAGCCGATCCAGGGCTCGCTGGCTCAGTTCGTAGCTCGCCAGGCGTCGCTGTTGCGCCCGAAGCGGGTGATCCTGTCGCATCACGACGACTGGCTGCCAGGGTTCTCCACCCCCACCGACATCGAGCCCATCCGCGAGGAACTAGCCCGCTTCGCCCCCTCGGTAGCTCTGGACGAACTCGGCTACCTCGACGGTCACGTCCTATTTGCCGACGGCGGCCCGAGCTGACCACCAGTCAAATTCATCAAGACTTTTCGGCATAAAATTTGCCGGGGTTTGAATCGCCCTTAGCACCGCCCCCGACTCGGCAATTGAGCCCTGGACCCTGGAACACGGCCGTTCCAAGATCATCTGATGGGTTAGACCACGATTCGTGGATGGATGTTGCGATCTGGTCATAAGCGGCGCGGCGGCGGGGGAACGCGACGAGGCCCCGGTAAGAAAGGGGTCCTCTCACCGATCCCAGTCACCGGAGCCTCGTCGTGGGCAAGTCTGCCATTTCCGCTGCCGTTTGCGCGGAGTCATCCCCGATCGCGTCTTCGCGGGAACCGGATAGGTGCTGTGACCTGCTGGAACTGTTCGCCGGGGTGTCCGATGGCCGGTCGGGCCAGGGCCGGGATCATCCCGTCGCGGTGGTGCTGGCACTGGCCGCCGCGGCGGTCGCAGCGGGGATGAGGGGCTACACGGCGATCAGCGGGTGGGTAGCGGACGTGCCGCCGCCGGTCCTGGCCGGCCTGTACATGCGCGCCGGCGCGGTTCCCGGCCCGCCGCCGTCGAAGACCACGATCTGGCGGGTGCTGACCGACGCCAGCGCCGGGGAACTCGACGCGGCGGCCGGCGCCTGGCTGGTGAACCTCGCCGGGCTCAGCGTCCCGGACGCCGCTGGCCAGGACGGCAGCCCAGAGGCACTGACGCAGGTCAGGCTGGACGGCAAGGCGATCAGGGGTGCTAAGGACGCCGGCGGCAAGCAGGTCCGCCTGCTCGCCGCCATGGTCGGGCCGGACGCCGCGACATCGGTGATCGCCGCCCAGGCCGAGGTCGGCAAGAAGACTAACGAGGTTCCGGTGGCCACCGCAGTACTCGGCCGGGTCGATCTGAACGGCAAGGTCGTAACCGCAGGCGCGCTGCACACGGTGAAGGCAACCGCGAACTACATCCGTCAGCACGGGGGCGAGTTCATCCTCCCGGTGAAGGAGAACCGGCGAGCCCTGTTCGACGCCGTCAACGCGCTGCCCTGGGAACAGGCGCCGATCGCGCACGCCGCCACCGGCAAGGGCCACGGCCGGATCACCACCCGCACCATCCAGGTCCTGCCCGCCCCCGAAGGCCTGCCGTTCCCGCACGTCAGCCAGGTCTTCCTGATCGAGCGGTACGTCACCGGCCTGCACGGGCAGCCGGTCTCTGCCGTCGCTGCCCTCGGCGTCGCCAGCCCTGAAGCCGGGCAGGCAGACGCCGCCGCCATTGCCGGGTACGTCCGGGAGCAGTGGTCGATTGAGTCTCTTCACTGGCTGCGCGACACTCTCTATCAAGAGGACAGATCGCAGGTCAGAACCAGATCCGGACCAAGGGTCATGGCGGCCCTGAGAAACCTGGCCATCTGCGCCATCCGGCTCTTCGGCCGCGCCGATGTCACTGAAGCCACCCGGTGGGCCAGCCGGGGCATGGACAGGCCGTTCACCATCCTCGGCCTCACATAATGATCTTGGAACGGCCGTGGACCCTGGAACGAGCGATGCCGATGTGACTAAAGGTGGAATTGCGGTTATGTGACCCGACCAACAACCCGGTGAATTTGCACATTCACCCGTGAAAAACCCGGTGAATATGCAGATTCACCCGGAAAAGGGTTGATCATGACTGCCACCATTGTGTCTCACGATGCCAATGCGCCTTCTGTGATTCGACTGTCAGAGCCCTCTGCGAGGATGTGGTTATGGCGGCCGAATCCAAGCACCTAAGCGAATGGATCGATGCGGACGTTGACGACGTCTATGCCTACGCGCGCGAGCCGGCCAACTTGCCGCACTGGGCGCCCGGGCTGGGCAGCGCCGTCGAGCAGGTCGACGGCCAGTGGCTCGTCCAGACCTCGGGGGGCCGGGTTGGCCTCGACTTCGCCCCGCTCAACGACTACGGCGTCCTCGACCACAACGTGACCCTGCCTTCCGGCGAGGTCATCTACAACCCGATGCGAGTGACCAGGGCGGGCGACGGCAGCGAGGTCGTCTTCGCGCTGCGACGCCTGCCCGGCATGACCGACGACGAGTTCGCCCGCGACGCGGCGGCGGTCGCAGCCGACCTCGCCCGGCTCAAGGAGGTAGTCGAAGCCCGACGACAAGCCACGTAGCGCGGCCGGCCGCACCGGCGGTGAGAATCCGGTCGCTGGGCCGTCGGCGCCCGTCGTAAGCTGCGCCTAATGCGACGTTCACCTCAGGAAAAGAAGGCGCTCAGCTACGCCAGAGATCGCCGCAATGCCTTCGGCGAGAACGACAAGAGTTCTCGCAAGGCCATTCCGCTGCGCAAGCGACTGGTCAACCGCGCGAATCGGCATGCCGCCCGTCAGCAGCTGAGCGAGGCCGGCGACCGGCTCACATCAGAGCGCGCCGAGCGGATAGAAGAGCGCGTCCAGGGCACCAAGCCCAAGACCTGGCGCAAGTGGCCCGACGAGCCACTCGGCCAGGTCCTTGAGCGCAAGCGCCAACGCCGCGAGCCCTAGGCAACGGCGGGACGACGTAGCGGCCCCAGCGGCTACTCAGGGCCGGCGTCGCTGCTCGGCCGGGGGTTGCGACAGCAACGGGGGGACCGACGTTGCCGTTGAGTTGGGCCGCGGGAGCACTGGATGGCGCCCGGTTGCGGTCAGGCGGGGATGGGCAGATCGACCACTACCACCGTCGTGTCGTCGGTTCCGCCGGAGTCTCCGGCCAGCCGGACTAGTTCGGCGGCGGCGCGGTCCGGGTCTGGTTCGGCCGCCAGCACCGCAGCCACCGACGGCTCGTCCAGCGCCGTGGTCAGGCCGTCGGTGCAGAGCAGAACCCGAGCCGCAGCCGGAACGCGGGGCAACCTGATATCGGGTTCGACCACCGCGGCCGCGCCGAGGGCTCGGGTCAGGAGGTTGCGGGAGGGATGGTCGCGCCATTCTTCTGGCTGCACTTTGCCCGCGTCGATCAAGCCCTGGACCACGCTGTCGTCGTGCGTGACCTGCTCCAACTGGCCGCCGGCGAACAGGTAGGCGCGCGAATCGCCTACGTTCACGATCGCCAGGCGCGGGCGCGACCCCGCGTCCAGCACGGCCACGGCGGTCAGCGTCGCGCCCATTCCCTCGAGCGACTTATCCGCCTCCATCCGCCGCCAGACGGCGAGGCTCGCGTCGCGGGCCGCTTCGACTAGCGTTTCGACATCCGGCTGGCCCGTGGCGACGTGCCGGCTGAAGGACGCACCGAGTTCGTCGAGCGCGACCCGGCTGGCGATCTCGCCCCCAGCCGCACCACCCAGGCCGTCGGCGACGGCGAACAGCGGAGCGCTCACCAGCAGCGCGTCCTGGTTACTCGACCGCTCAGCACCGCACGCGCTCGCCGAGCCCCAGGTCAGCGTGCCGTCACCGGCCACCGACTCCTTCGACCCAGATCTCGATCCAGACCCTGATCCCTGCACTGGCTCCATGCCAGACTCCTTTTCCCGCCTAGACTCGGCCGCCGCCGGCCACCAGGCATCGACACCCAATCGCTCACGGGCCTCGGCGAGGGCGGTGCGGCGGCTGGTGAGTTCGAGGTCAAGCTCGCCTTCCCACCGCCGCAACCACCCCGGGTCCCGGTCCTTCAGGAACCCGGCGATCTCGCTCACCGGCACACCGGCCTGGCGCAACAGCAAGATCAGCTTCGCCTCGCCCAGCTGATCAGGCGAGTAATACCGGTACCCGGTAAAGCGATCGACCGCAGCCGGGACCAGCATCCCGACGGCCGCGTAGCTCCGCAGCATCCGGGGTGACAGGCTCGACCGGGCCGAGAACTCACCGATGGCCAGCAGCTCTTCCACGGGTTCAGGTTGGGCTCTGACCGGCGGTCAGAGTCAAGTCCGGCGCACCAGGCACTCAGGCACTGGCCGCCGCCCGGATTGACCTTGACCGTAGGTGAAAGACCACGGCGGTTGCTTTCTCCCAATCAAGAGAAGTGGGGGTAACGGACAGTGAACGCATCGGCCGGCGTCGCCCGCCGCAGATAGCGGTGCCCCGCTCGGCCCGGCGGCCACGAGCCGGACTGAGCGGGGCCTGCACGCAACTACCAGGCTTGGGGCCGGTCAAACTTCCCGAGCCAGATTAAATCTCAAGCTCGGCCAGAAGGGCCCGCTCCTGCTCCTCGCCGAACCCGACTTCCAGCGGCGGCTCGCCGCGCTCGCGATCCCAGGCCAGGACATCGGCGGCGGTGACCTCCAACGGCGTCGCGGGCATGCCAGCCGCCCTCGCCTTGGCCGAGCTGCGCTGCTGGGTCATCCAGTCGTCCCTGATCAGCGGGAAGAACGGCGCCGCTTGCTTCGCGGTCTCCGGCGGGATCGGCACGATCTCGATCTCGGTGCCCGCCGCCCGGGCGCAGGTCTCGATGAGGCCGCCGATGGTGACCGGTTCGGCCGGACCGACCGCCTGGAATGCCCCCGGCCGGTCGTCGGCCAGCAATTGCACGATCAGGCGGGCCAGATCGCGGGAGTCGATGACCTGGCTCGGCTGCAGCGGGTCGCCCGGCAGCGCGATCCGGCCGCCGCGGGCCGCCCGCCGCACCCAGTAGGTGAACATGTCCGACGGATCATGCGGCCCGGCGACCTTGCCCGGTCGCACGATCGTCGCCTGGTCCCCGTATCTGGCCATCACGTCGTCTTCGCAGGCGACCTTGGCCGGGCCGTAGGTCTCGTTGGTCAGCTCCTCGGTCACGTCGACGTACCGCCGGGGCGCGCGCCGGGGGGTGTCCTCGGTCGCGCCCGGCTTCAGCCCTTCGCGGCTGTAGACGGCGTGGCTGGAGACGAACAGGTACCGGCCGACCCTGCCGTCCAGCGCGTCCATCGCCTGATCTACGTGGCGGACGACGTAGCCGCTCAGGTCGACGACGGCGTCCCAGGTGCCGTTGCTCAGCGCGGCGTAGTCGGCGTTGTCTCGGTCGCCGACCAGTTTGACCAGGTCACCGAACAGGTCTCCGCCGGTCTTGCCCCGGCTGAAGATCGTGACCTCGGCTCCGGTGCTGAGCGCGTCTTCGACCACCGCCCGGCCGATGAAGGAGGTACCGCCGAGCACGAGGATCCGCATGATCTGTGACACTACCGGCTATGACCCCTGAGCTGACCAAGCCGCTGGCGGTGGTCTTCGACAATGACGGCCTGCTGCTCGATACCGAACCGTGCTGGACCGTGGCCGAGGAAGCGCTGTTCCGCGCTCACGGGCGGGTGTTCGACCTGGACGCGAAGCGGGCACTGGTCGGAACCTCGCCGAAGACCTCCGCGCCGATCCTCGAGCGGCTGCTCGGCCGGCCGGGAGAGGGTCAAGCGCTCAGCGATGAGCTGTATGCGCTCGCGGTGACCGAGATCGGCAACGGGGCCACGCCCAGGCCCGGCGCGGTCGAGCTGGTCGCCGCTCTGCGTTCGGCCGGGTTGCCCCTGGCGGTGGCGTCGAACTCGCCGCGCAGCCACCTGCTGGCCGGGCTCAGGCGGGTCCGGATGGCCGACCAGTTCGACGTGGTGCTTGGGGTGGACGACGTCGCCAATCCCAAGCCGGCTCCTGACCTTTACCTCCAGGCGTGCCGGGGGCTGGAGGTCGATCCGGCCGACGCGATCGCGCTCGAAGATTCCTTGCCCGGGGTTGGGGCCGCCAAGGCCGCCGGGATGCGGGTGATCGGGATCCCGTCGATCGCCGGGGTGGTCCTCGACGGGCACGCGGACCTGGTGGCCGGAAGCCTGGCCGACGCGGCGGTGCACCGCGCGCTGGGGCTGCCCGGCTAGTTAGTGGTTGTCCCTGGGCACGGCTGAGCCGCTCGAGCCGACCAGGAAGTCGAGGTCGGCTCCCTGATCGGCCTGGAGCACGTGCTCGGTGTACAGGCGCGCGTAGCCGCGCTGGTGCACCGAGGGCGGTGGCGTCCAGTCGGCGCGGCGGCTGGCCAGCTCCTCGTCGCTGACCTCGACGGTCAGGCTGCGAGCCGGTACGTCGAGCGAGATCCAGTCGCCGGTGCGCACGAGCGCGAGCGGGCCGCCGACTGTCGCCTCGGGCGCGACGTGGAGCACGACCGTCCCGTAGCCGGTACCGCTCATCCGGGCGTCAGAGATCCGCACCATGTCGGTCACGCCGCGTTCGAGCAGCTTTTTAGGGAGCACGAAGTTGCCGACTTCCGGCATCCCTGGGTAGCCCCTGGGGCCGGCTCCGCGCACGACGAGGACGCTCGATTCGTCCGCGTCCAGCTCGGGTCGCACGGCGGCCTCGTGGTACTCCTCGATCGAGTCGAACACCAGCGCCCGGCCACGGTGCCTGAGCAGGTGCGGCGAGGCGGCCGACTGCTTGATGACTGCGCCGCCGGGGCACAGGTTGCCGCGCAGTACGGCGGTGCCGCTGCCAGGTGGCTGCAGGGGTTCGTCCACCGTGCGGATCACGTCGCGGTTCCAGCACTGGGCGCCTTCGATGTTCTCGGCCAGGGTAGCGCCGGTCACGCTCACGTGGTCGGTGTGCAGCAGGTCGCCGAGTTCGGCCATCACGGCCGGGATGCCGCCGGCGTAGCAGAAGTCCTCCATCAGGAACTTGCCCGACGGCATCAGGTTCACCAGCGTGGGCACCGGCCTTGCCAGTTCGTCGAATTCGTCGAGCTTTAGCGGCACGCCGAGCCTTCCGGCGATGGCCAGGAGGTGGATGACGGCGTTCGTCGAGCCGCCGATCGCCGCGTTGACCCTGACCGCGTTCTCGAACGCGTCCCTGGTCATGATCTGGGACGGCCTTACTTTTTCGCGCGCCAGCGTCACGGCCCGCTGGCCGGCCTGCATGGCGGTGAGCTGGCGGCGGGAGTCGGCGCCGGGCCAGGCCGCCGAGCCTGGCAGCTGCATGCCGAGCGTCTCGGCCATGCAGGCCATCGTCGAGGCCGTGCCCATGGTCATGCAGTGCCCGCAGGACCTGGCCATGCCGCTCTCGGCGATCACGCACTCGGCCTGCGTCATCCGTCCGGCGGTGAGCTCGGCCTCGAACTTCCAGACGTGGGTGCCAGAGCCGACGTCACCGCCACGGAACTTGCCGTTGAGCATCGGGCCGCCGGTCACCATGATCGCGGGCAGGTCCGCGCTGGCCGCCGCCATCAGCATGGCCGGGGTGGTCTTGTCGCAGCCGGACAGCAGGACGACGCCGTCGAGCGGGTTCGCCCGCAGCAACTCCTCGACCTCCATGGCCATGAGGTTGCGGAACAGCATCGCGGTCGGCCGCATCAGCGTCTCGCCCAGCGACATCGTCGGGAATTCGAGCGGGAACCCGCCCGCCTCCCACACGCCGCGCTTCACCGACTCTGCGACCCC
>DATNFM010000137.1:0-11876 GCA_035606435.1 Streptosporangiaceae bacterium
GCGGCCCGCGCGGTCAGCGACCCGGCCCTGGCGCCGAGCGGCACGATCTGCTGGCTCAGCTTGTCCTGCGGGAACGTCGCGAACCCGGGGTTGAGCTTGGCCAGGAACTCGGCCGATGGATAGTGCCCGTCCTGGAAGATGCCCTTGTAGCCCGCCGTGCACGCGTTCCTGGTCTCGACACCGCACAGCTGCCAGATGATCCAGTCCGCGGCCTCGACCCAGCGCTCGGCGCGCTGGTAGATCTCCGGGTCCTCTTCCAGCAGCTGCAGCGCCTTGGCGAACTGCCATTCGGAGGAGATCTTGCCGCCGTAGCGTGCGATCCAGTCCTGCCCGGTGCGGTTTGCCAGCTCGTTGATCCGGTCGGCCTGAGCCTGGGCGGCGTGGTGCTTCCACAGCTTGGTATAGGCGTGCGGCCGGCCTTCGAGCCCGGGCAGCTGGCAGAGCGGCGTCCCGTCGGCCAGCGTCGGCAGCACGGTGCAGGCGGTGAAGTCGGTGCCGATGCCGATCACCTGGGCCGGATCGATCCCGGCCGCCGCGACCGCGGCCGGGACGGCCTCGCGCAGCACGTCGCAGTAGTCCTGCGGGTCCTGAAGCGCCCAGTCAGGCGGCAGCGGTTCGCCGGTCTTGGGAAGCACGCTGTCAATGACGCCGTGCCGGTACTCGCAGACCGCGGTTCCTAGCTCGGCACCATCACTGACCCGGACCACCAGCGCCCGCCCGGAAAGCGTTCCGTAGTCGACTCCGATCACGTACTGGTGTGAGTCAGTCGGCATCTGCCGGTCCCTGGGCTCGGCGAGTGACTGTACGTCGTCCCGGCCGTTTCCGATCCGAGGATTGCATCGCATCTCCGCTCTCATGTGATTCGCTCGATCGCGACTGCAATTGTGGATCGGATGACTGTCGGACTACTAGCCGGCTTGGCACGATTTGCACGCCATGAGTGGGCGCTTCGTTGATCGCGGCCAGCAGATGCTCGGCCGCCGTCCGGCCGACATCTTCCAGGCACATGTCGATGCTGGTAAGCGGCGGCTCCGCGCCAAGCGCCATCGGCTCCCAGTTGTCGAAGCCGATCAGCGCGATGTCATCGGGCACCCGGTGGCCGAGCAGGCGCAGGGTGTCGGACACGCCTCTCGCGATCTGGTCGCTGCCGCAGAAGATCGCCTCGACACCCGGATTGGAGCCCAGGAGGATGTGCGCGCCCTCACGCCCCCAGCGTTCGCTCCACTCGCCATAGAGCACCTCGTCGGGCGAGAATCTGGCCCCGACCTGCGCCCCGTCCTGAGTGATCGCCTCGCAGTACCCGCTCGCGCGCTTGCGCGCCGCCAGGAAGCGGGCCGGTCCGGTGATGTGCCCGAGCCGGCGGCGCCCGCCCGCGAGGAAGTGCCTGGCCGCGAGCGCGCCGCCGCCGTAGTCGTCGGGCAGGATCGCGGGCTCGTCGGTATCCAGCGACTGAGTCATCGCGTAGACGACGGGGATGCCAGGCGGGGTGCTGATGCTCGGCCGGGGCTCGATGCGGCGGCCGGTCACGATCAGCCCGTCAACCCGCCGGCTGACCAGCATGTCGAGATACAGCCGCTCCCTGGTGGGATCGTCGCGGGTGTCGCACATGAACACCGAGATCTGGCCCGCTCCAAGCGCGTCTTCCGCACCGAGCATGACCGGGATGCTGAATCGCCCGAAGCTGTCGGTGGTGATCAGTCCCACGGTGTAGGTACGTCCGGCCAGTAGCGCTCTGGCCAGCACGTTTGGCGCGAATCCGAGCTCACGCGCGGCCGTCGCGACCCGCTCCCTGGTCTCAGCTCTGAGCTTGCCCTGCCCGTTGAGCGCCTTCGAGGCAGTGCCGATCGAAACGCCGGCCTGCGCTGCGACATCCCTGATGGTCGGCCGCCTTGAGTCAGGCCCTGGTTCTACCTGAGGCAAACGGTTGCTCCGATCTGTGGTCGCAGTACCACCTTTCATATCGCACCAAATTGTGCCTTGTACAGGCCTTGACTGCTCAACGGCGTAACTCTAGCTTACTAGAGAAAACCTATTCCTTCCTGTGCTACCGGTAGGGTTTAGCGCTAACAATACGTTTACATCCGTTATCTCGTCTCTTACCGATTTTCCCGATTTGAGGAGCAGAGGTGGCCAACGCGGACGAAGCCGCACCAGCCAACGGACCCGTGCGCCCGACGATCGGTGCCAGTGTCGTACACCGGCCCATCGATGGTCTAGGGGCCCGGCTCACCACCGGGTTGCTGAGCGACTGGCAACGGCGCAACCGGTCCGCGAGCCTGCCGCTGGCACTGCGGCAGCTCGAAGCCGCCGGGAACCTCGCGAACGTGCGGCTGGCCGTCTCCGGCGTCGGCGGGAGCTACCGCGGCCCGGTGTTCATGGACTCCGACATCTATAAGACGCTCGAGGCGATCAGCTGGGAACAGGGCCGCGAGCCGAGCGCCGAGCTGGCGGAGTTCGCCGCCGAGACCACCGCGCTCCTGCGGTCGGCGCAGGAAGCCGACGGCTACCTGAACTCCTACAAGCAGGTCAGCGGAAACCCGCACTTCGAGCGGCTCGAATCGAGTCACGAGATGTACTGCGCCGGCCACCTGATCCAGGCCGCGGTCGCGGCCTCCCGCACCTTTGACGGCGGCGCGCTGCTTGGCGTCGCCGCCAAGTTCGCCGACCACCTGGTCAGCCGCTTCCTTGGCACCAAGGGAGGGCTGGACGGGCACCCGATCGTGGAGACGGCACTGGTCGAGTTGTACCGCGAGACCGGCACCGCCGATTATCTGCAGCTCGCGAAGCAGTTCGTGGACCAGCGGGGCTACGGCCTGATCGGAGACTCCGGCTTCGGCATCAGGTACCTGCAGGATCACCTGCCTATCCGCGAGTCGCCGACCGAGGTCGGGCACGTGGTCAGGACGCTGTACCTGGAGAGCGGCGTCGCCGACGTGGCCGTAGAGACCGGCGACGATGCACTGCTCGCCACCTCGGTCAGCCGGTGGGACGACATGGTCGCGAAGAAGACCGCGCTCACCGGTGGCAACGGATCCCGCCACTCGGGTGAGGCGTTCGGCGACGCCTACGAGCTGCCGCCGGACCGCGCCTACAACGAGACCTGCGCGTCGATCGCCAGCTTCCACTGGAGCTGGCGGATGTTGCTGGCGACCGGGAACGGCAAGTACGCCGACCTGATGGAGCGGATCCTCTACAACGGCTTCGGCGGTTCCACGGCCACCGACGGGCAGCGGTTCTTCTACGTCAACCCGCTCCAGCGGCGCATCGACCACTTCGAGGATGACGATCCGGGCCGACGTCGAGAGTGGTTCTCCTGCGCCTGCTGCCCGCCGAACATCATGCGCCTGGTCGCCTCCCTCGGTCACTATCTGGCGACCACCTCGAACGACGCCCTCTACGTCCACCTGCTGACCGGATCGCAGCTCACCGGTGAAGTAGCCGGCGGCCAGCTCACCGTCGACGTCAGCACCGACTACCCATGGTCAGGATCGGCCGAGCTTACGGTGCGAACCTCCCCGGACCGCGAATGCGGCCTGGCGGTGCGCGTACCTGGCTGGTCCCGCCTGGTCACGGTCCGGCTGAACGGCGACCCCATAACCGTGCAAGCGGGCGCGAACGGCTACCTGGTCGTCCGCCGGCAGTGGCGGCCAGGCGACGTGCTCGCCTGCACGCTTGATCTGCGGCCCCGCCTCACCTTCCCGAACCGGCGGATCGACGCGCTACGCGGCACCGTGGCGGTAGAACGCGGCCCGCTCGTGTACTGCTTCGAGCAAGCCGATCAGCCAGACGGCATCGACCTCGAAGACCTGGCCGTCGACTCTGCTATCGCCCAGGGCACCCTCGCCGAGCACAGCGCCGAACTGGATGGCATCGGGAAGACGGTGGTCATCGAGACCGGGGCGGTCCATCTGCCAGTCCAGGCCCCGCTGTACTCCGAGCACCGCGCGCCCGCCCCCGACGGCACGGCCACGGCAGTCGCGATTCCTTACTTCCAGTGGGACAACCGCGACGGCCGGGCCATGCGGATCTGGCTGCCGCTCACCTCAGAAAACCCGGCCAGCCCCACCAACCACGAACCCGAAGTTCAGCAATCCCATCAAGGAGGTTAATCCGATGCGCGCGCGGCTCCCGCGGGCCGCATCAGCCCGCGATCCAAATCCAGTGAAGAAAAGGCGGATGGCTATGACTCGTGCCCATTCCAGACAGCTTGTGGTCATCGCCAGCGCCGCAGCGCTGGCGACCTCGACGCTGGCGGCCTGCAGTTCGTCGTCATCGTCGTCGGGAACCTCAAGCAGCACGTTCGGCGTGAACGCCAAGGGCGTGGTGAACTTCTGGGCCCGGCAGGCGACTGACGGCCCGGCGAAGGCATTGGTCGCCAAGTTCAATGCGACGCACAAAGGCTTGACGATCAAGCTTCACCTGACGCCACCCAATGACGACACCAGCCAGCTTGCGACCGCGATCAGAGCTGGATCGGTACCCGATGTCGTCGGACTTAATGACATCGACGTCCCGAGTTTCGCCCGCGAGGGCGCGCTAATGGACGTCACCAAGTACGTCAACGCGCTGCCGTTCAAGAGCGCGCTGAGCCCGGGTCACTTGAAGCTTGCCACCGCGAACGGCAAGTACTTCGGTGTTCCCTACCTGGCCGACCTGTCGGTCCTTTGGTACAACAAGACGCTGTTCTCCAAGGCCGGGCTTGACCCGAACAAGCCGCCGGCGAGTTACGCCGAGATCGTGTCGGACGCCGAGAAGATCAACAAGCTCGGCCACGGCATCTCAGGGTTCTCGTTCGCCGGCGACTGCCAGGGTTGCCTCGGGTTCACCATGCTGCCGTCGCTGTGGGCGGCCGGCCAGCACATGCTCAACGGCCCGCTTGGCCAGCAGACGGCGAACGTGGCCAACGACGCTCCGCTCAAGACAATGCTCGCCGCTTACCAGAAGATGTGGTCCGAGCACCTGTGCCCGCCCGCTGACCAGACCCAGAACGGCCTGACCTGGGGCAAGGACTTCGAGTCTGGCAAGGTCGGCATCCTGCCGGGCGCCTACGCCTTCGCCACCGCGTTCACGACCCCGGCCCAGAAGGCCGAGTTCGCGGACGCACCCCTGCCCAGTGTCGACGGCGGTAGCTTCAGCACCTTTGACGGCGGCGACGACTTCGTGATTCCCGCCGGTGCCCCGAACGCCTCGGGTGCCTGGGAATTCATCAAGTGGGCACTCGACAAGCCCCAGCAGTCCAACTACCCGGCCGAGGGTGACACCCCGGTGCGCACCGACGTCCTCACCCCCGCGTTCTCGGCGAAGTTCCCGTACGACGCCGTGGCGCTCAGGGCACTCGCCAAGGGATCGGTCGAATACACCCTGGCTTACGACGCCGTCTACAACGAGCCTGGTTCGCCCTGGTTCAAGATGTTCGAGGAGGCGGTCTACAGCGGCAATGTCAATACCGCATTGACGCAGGGCCAGACAAATATCCAAACCACGCTGGATAGCGTGAAGAGTTAACTTAAAAACTCCGCGCCGCGTCCCCGGAACTGATCACCGGCCGGGGGCGCGGCGCGGTCGCCACGTCCGGCGGGCAAGGGGCTGACGTAGTCGGGCAACCGGGCATAGGTTTTTCGGTGATGGAGGAATATCCGGTATGACAGTCGCAAATGACTCTGCCCTGCGAGGGGCTTCGGGTGGTCGTCCCCCCGGGTCTGCTCGGCGGTTTGCCTGGCCGGCGCGGCCAACAGGGCGGTCAGGGAGTGCGCAAGCGCGCCGGACCACCAGGACCGGTCTGGTGCTGATCAGTCCCGCGCTGCTGTTCGTCACCGCCTTCGCCCTGTTCCCGCTCGGCTTCGGGGTGTACATCTCGCTGACAAACTGGCCGCTGGTCGGGGCCTATCACTTCATCGGCCTGGCCAACTACGACGCCCTGATCCACAACACCGAGTTCATTCAGTCGATCGTGTTCACGCTCGAGTACACCGGGATCGTCACCGTGCCGATCTTCGTGGTCGGCTACGCGCTCGCGGTCTTCGTCCGCTCGAACCGGCGGGGATCGACGCTGTTCCGGACGATGATCTTCCTGCCTTACATCGTCGGCCTGGTCGCCGAGAGCTACATGGCCGTGGTCGAACTGCAGCCGCAGTCCGGGACCGCCAACTTCGTGCTGTCCAACCTCGGCATCGTCGGCGACACGACCGCCTGGCTGGTACACACCGGCCTCGCGCTGACCGCGATCAGCGTGCTTGTCGTCTGGTTTGCCGCCGGCCTGACCATGATGTTGCTGATGGCCGGCATGCAGGGCATCCCGCAGGAGATCTACGAATCGGCCAGGGTCGACGGCGCCTCCTGGTGGAGCATCGAGTGGAGGCTCACGGTTCCGCTGCTGCGCAAATCGATCGCGCTGAGCCTGATCATCTCGGTGATCGGCTCCTTCCTCGCGTTCAACCAGTTCTTCATCATGACCGACGGCGGACCGGGGACCAGCACGGTGCCGGTGGTCATGTCGATCTTCCAGACCGCCTTCGCTCAGCTCAATGTCGGTCTGGCCAGTGCTATGTCCGTGGTGCTTGTCATAGTGGTGGGCCTCATCACATTCGTCCAGTTCCGCTACCTCCAAGGCGACAGCGAGTCATGACACAAGGAGTCAGCGCGCGACAGGGAACGTTCGAGCGCAAAAGCGAAAGCCCTATTAGGGAGAAAGCACGCGGTGGGCGCGGAACCGCACCGCCCGTCCGCAAGGCCGGTGGATCCGGCGGCTTGGCTGGCCGGATCCTGTACTGGACCGGCGGCACGGTGATCAGCGCGATCTTCGTGCTGCCGCTGGTGTGGGAGACGATCCGCTCGTTCCAGCCCGAGCTGGTAGTGACTCAGGCGCCTTCGTCGAAGACCTTCGCCAATCTTTCCCTCTCAAATTATCAGGCACTGCTATCAGGCCAGGACGACATCATCCGCAACGTCGTCAACAGCCTGATCGTCGCGGTCGCCGCCGCGCTGCTCACCGCCCTGGTCGCGACGCTGGCCGGATACGGCTTCGCGCTGTTCCGCTTCCGCGGCTCGGGGGCCGTGTTCGGCCTGGTCCTGGTGGCGTTCATGATTCCGTTCCAGGCCGTGCTGACCCCGCTGTTCATCGAGATGCACAAGCTGCACCTGCTGAACAGCCTGCTCGGGCTCGCGCTCTTCTACACCACGTTCAACCTGCCGGTCGGCGTCTACGTCATGCGGAACAGCTTCCTGCAGGTACCGCGCGAACTAGTCGATGCCGCCAGGGTTGACGGCGCCTCGGTCATGACGACGCTGGTGTCGGTATTCCGGCCGCTGATCATGCCGGGAATCGCGACCACCGCGCTGTACGCGTTCTTGTTCTCCTGGACCGAGTTCGTCGGCGCGCTGAGCTTCCTGACCAACGACAGCCTGTTCACGCTGCCGGTCGCGCTCTCCAACGTGGAGACCGGAACCTACGGCGCGGTCAACTACGGCCTGCTGCTGGCCGGCGCCGTGATCGCGATGGTGCCCTGCATCGTCGTCTACGTCGGTCTCCAGCGCTATTACGTCCGCGGCCTAGTCTCCGGCGCCCTCAAGGGCTAGGGCCTGCTTTTTCGCCTCCGGGCGCGCTCTCCGGCAATGTTCGCGCTCGCTTCCGGCGCTTAACGCCCGAGTTTGTCCGGCTAGTGCGTACTCTGCGGCCGGCCCCGGCCCCGCCGGCCCCGGCGCCGACCAGGGACATGGTTCCGGGTGACCGTGCGTCGCCCGTTCGGGCGCGCGCGCCGACGCCCGGAATGGGCGGTCTGGCCGGTCCGCTGGCGTTGCCGGGCTGCGATTACGGCCAACTTAGCCCGGGTTACGGACGCCTTAGCCCTGATTAGGACGTCTTAGCCCGGATTAGCGGAGAATTTTGCCGGATTCATCCTGGTTTCGGTCGCCGTAACCAGGGCTAAGACCGCGTAACCAGGGCTAAGGCGTCCGTAACCCGGGCTAAGTCAGCGTCACCAGGGCGATGCGGCATCAGCGGAACAGGCGCGTCCGCGACTGCTCCCGCAGGGACGGGCTTACCTCCCGGCTCGCGCGCACATCTTTCCTCACGCAAGAAAGAAGCACGCAGGTTTCCTCACGCAAGACGACGCACGCAGGCCAGTGGGTCGCGATCACGGAGATTCCATGATCATGATCATGATCAAAGTCAGGGCGCCGTCCGGGCAATGTTCGCGCTCGCTTCCGGCGCTGAGCGCGTCTGGCGCGGCCCACGGACGCCACGCCCGGAGCGACCCCGCGAGCGCGAGGTATTCCCTGCTAGCGGGGCTACTGACCAGGGCTGACCGGGTATTCACCTTCTGATTCCATTGACGCCACAGATCACTTGATCTAACTTATGGCTCTACAGGTCATATTGCTGACCGATGTGAGCGCTCACATCCTTCAGACGCCCAGGCAGTAGCGACCTCCGGTGGAGGCACGCGCTGCGCAGTCGGTGACCGATGGCCCTGCGCGCCCGGCTGCAGGGTTACGGCCGCTGACCAGCACGGCAACACGATCCGGGGGCGGTTTCCGCCTCCTGGAGCAACTGGAGGTCTGTAATGGGAAAGGTCGACCCGAAGGTCGATGAGGCGATCGAAACACTGAACATGAAGGACGGACCCACCCGCCGGCGTCTTATCGCCGGCACCGGCCTCTTCAGTGCGACCGCAGCGGCATCGGCACTGCTTACCGCCGCGTGCAGTTCATCAACGTCAAGCAAAACTGGCGGCAACAACAACACGAGCAGCAGCGCCATCGGAGACTTCCCCAAGACTCCGGCGTGGCAGTTCTGGTACGTCAACCACGTCACCACGAACTTGTTCTTCGTGCCCACCCGGCTCGGTTACACCGACGCGGCCTCGCTGCTCGGTCTTCCCGTTCCGAAGTGGGGCGGCTCAGAGACCGCGAGCGTGCCCCAGATGACCTCGTACATCTCGACCGCGATCTCGGGCAAGGCGGCCGGAATCGCGACCTGCGTCGTGACCGCCGACTCGTTCACGACCCCGGTCAAGAACGCCATGGACGCCGGCATCCCGGTGATCAGCTACAACGCCGACGGCATCTACAAGTCGGACGGCACCCCTGACATCGGCACCAACCGGCTCTGCTACGTCGGGCAGGCCCTGTACCTGTCCGGCCAGCAGCTCGGCGAGCGGATCGTCTCGCTGGTGGACAGCGGCGACGTGGTGATCTTCATCGCCACTCCCGGTGCCGGTAACATCCAGCCCCGGTTCGACGGAGCCGTCGCCGCAATCAAGGCCTCAGGCAAGCCGATCAAGGTTCACCTGCAGGCAACCGGCGCCGAGACCGCCGGAGAGCTGGCCGCCGAGAAGGCCTTCTTCACCGGCAACAAGGACGTCAAGGGCGCCTTCGCCGTGGACGCCGGCTCAACGGAACTGCTGTCCCAGGCGATGAAGGCCACGGGCCTCAAGATCCCAGCGGGAGGCTTCGACCTCACGCCGGGCACCCTGTCCGCGATCCAAGACGGCAGCCTGGACTTCACCATCGACCAAGAGCCATACCTGCAGGGCTTCCTGCCGACTCTGTACCTGTACCTGTACAACCTGTCGGGCGGCCTGATCCTGCCGCCGGACACCGATACCGGCCTGACCTTCGTCACCAAGTCAAATGTCGGACCGTACCTGAACACCAAGACCAGCTATGAGGGCTCGACCGGCGTGACCAAGCCGACGCTGGTCCCGCGCTCCGGCCCGATCCAGAACCCGATCGCGACGACCAGCACCTGATATTTGGCCGCGAATCTTGGCTAATGCGCCTCGGTGATCGTTAACTGGCATAGGACGGCTCTCTCCGGAGAGGTCTGATTCGGCCGGCATCGATCGCCGGGGCCATTGCCACAAAGGCAACGGTTCCAGCTGAGGAGAGGTCGAGATGAGCGATACCGCCCAGCGCGCTGATCCAGCGCTCGGCTTGCCACCACCGGGCCGGCCAACCCCTCCCGCGCTAGCCGCGCTCCGGCGGGGACTCGCGTTCGCCGGCAAGCAGCGCGAGGCGACCGTGCTCGTGGTCGTCGTCCTGCTGATTGTGTACTTCGGCTTCATCTCATCGGCCGGCCGGGGCAGCTTCCTAGGCTCGGTTAACCTCGTGAACCTCAGCCAGGTCGCGGCTCCGATCATGATCATCGCTGTCGCCGAGGTCATGCTGCTGATCTGCGGCGAGATCGATTTGTCCCCCGGCTTCGTCTATAGCTTCGCGCCGTTCCTGATGTACTTCCTGATCACCTATCACCACTTCCCGGTGATCGCGGCGATCATTGTGTCGCTGCTCATGGGCCTGTTCGTCGGATGGGTAAACGGCTTCCTCACCGTCACGCTCGGCTTGCCGTCGTTCATCACCACGCTCGGAACCGGGTTCGCGCTGGAAGGCATCACGCTCAGCACCTCCAATGCCACCCAGGCCTCTCCGCCGACGAACTCGCTGTACATCGGCAGTTTTCTTGGCAACAACGGTTACGCCGAAATCATCTGGGCCGTCGTCCTCGTCGCGATCTTCCACGTCATCCTGGTGCGTACGCGCTGGGGGCTGCACACGGTCGCGGCCGGAAGCAACCAACTCGGCGCCCGCGAGGCCGGCATCAATGTCGCCCGGATCAAGTACGGCAACTTCATGGTCTCCGGCGTGCTCGGCGCCTTCGTCGGCATCCAGATCGCGTTCCAGACCAACGTCATCGACCCGAGCGCCGGCGGTTACCAGCCCATGTTCTACGCGGTCGCCGCCGCGGTCATCGGCGGGACGGCCATGCTCGGCGGTTCCGGCACGATCATCGGCGCCTTGCTCGGCTCGGTCATGCTCGCGGTGCTGACCAACGGCTTCCAGGTCATCGGGATCAGCGCCTACCCGCTCGACATCATCTTCGGCGGGGCGATCCTGATCGCCATGATCGCCAACATCCAGCTCACCAGGCTTCGCTCCGCAGGGAGGCGCAGATGACCGGCCCGACAGCTGGTGACTCGGACTTTTCCGACTCCAGCGACCCGTTCGCCACCGATGCGAGCAGCAGCGCCAGCAGCGGCATTCCGAGCATAGGCAAGAGCTTCACGGCTCCGACGGCGGCGAACGACGTGCTCCAGGCCCAGCACCTGTCGAAACGATTCGGCGCCGTCACCGCGCTGGTCGATATCAACCTGCATCTGGCCCAGGGCGAAATCCTCGGTCTCATCGGCGACAACGGCGCCGGCAAGTCGACACTGCTCAAGATCTTGTGCGGGTTCCAGCCTCCGGACACCGGCCAAATCGTCGTCAACGGGCAAGAGGTCGCGCTCAAGTCGGTCGATCACGCGCGGTCGCTCGGCATCGACTGCGTCTATCAGGACCTCGCGCTGGTCAACCAGCTCAGCGTTTACCACAACATGTTCCTCAACCGCGAGAAGGTCCGCTGGCCTGTGCTCAACAACCGGGCCATGCGCAGGGCGGCGCGAGAGTACCTGAACGAGATGGGCGTCAACATCCCGTCCGTGGACACGGAGGTATCTAACCTGTCCGGTGGCCAGCGCCAGGCGATCGCGGTCGCCCGCGCGGTGTACTCGGATGCGAAGATCCTGCTGCTCGATGAGCCGCTGGCCGCGATGGGCGCCAAGGAAGTCGCGCTGATCCTCGACCTGATCCGCGACCTCAAGCGCCGCGGTGACGTGTCGATCATCGTGATCGCTCACAACTACGGCCAGGTGCTCGAAATCTGCGACCGGGTCAACCTGCTCCAGCACGGCCAGATCACTCTGGACAAGCTGAGCAGCGACACGTCGGTCCAGGAACTGAACGACATCGTGGTAGCCGAGTACCGCCGCGCCATGCAAGACCGCCAACGCTCAGCCTGACGACCGCCCAGCCCCACGACCCCCAGCCCCAGCCCCACC
>DATNFM010000138.1:0-11299 GCA_035606435.1 Streptosporangiaceae bacterium
CGTCAACGACACGATGCTGGCGATCATCGGGCCGCGTGACGTCGAATCAGCCGAGCTAGTCGGAACCCTGGTCAGGTACGCCAGCGGCTTCGTTGACGCGGCCATCACCGGCGGCTGGCGCCCGTCGGCACCCGGCCAGGCACTGGACAACGAGTCCATGCGCCTAGCCGCCATCAGCCAACTGGTAGCCCGCTACACCGCCCAGCAAGACTAGATCCCAGTCTCACCAGTCACTCGTGCTCTAAAGTGCGACGCGTAAGGCGGGACCGCGCCTGGTCGGTCATGACTCGCGGCTGGTCCGGGCCCTGATCCGGCCGCGCTCCTTGGCGTCCAGGATCGTCTTGCGCAGGCGAACGACGGTCGGCGTGACTTCGACGCACTCATCGTTGGCGCAGAATTCCAGTGCCTGCTCCAGGCTGAGCAGCCGGGGCGGGATCAGCCGCTCCAGTTCCTCGGCGGTCGACTGGCGCACGTTGGTGAGCTTGCGCTCCCGCGAGATGTTGACGTCCATCTCATCCGAGCGGGAGTTCTCGCCGACGATCATGCCCTCGTAGACCTCGGTGCCCGGCTCGACGAACAAGGTGCCGCGTTCCTGCAGGGAGAACATCGCGTAGGTCGTCGCGTTGCCCGTCCGGTCGGCCACCAGCGAGCCGGACGCCCGTACCCGCATGGTCCCGGCCCACGGCTCGTACCGCTCGAACACGTGATGCGCGATACCCGTGCCCCGGGTGTCGGTCAGGAACTGGGTGCGGAACCCGATCAGTCCCCTGGCCGGGACGATGAAGTCAAGCCTGATCCAGCCGGTGCCGTGGTTCGTCATCTGCTCGAGCCGGCCCTTGCGCAGCGCGAGCAGCGTGGTCACGGCGCCCAGGTATTCCTCGGGCACGTCGATCGTCAGCCGCTCGACCGGCTCGTGCACCGTGCCGTCGATCTCCCTGGTGACCACGGTCGGCCGGCCCACGGTCAGCTCGTAGCCCTCGCGGCGCATCATCTCGACCAGCACGGCCAGCGCCAGCTCACCGCGGCCCTGCACCTCCCAGGTGTCCGGGCGCTCGGTCGGCAGCACCCGGATCGACACGTTGCCGACCAGTTCGGTGTCGAGCCGGTCCTTGACCATCCGCGCTGTGACCTTGGTACCGCCACGCCCGCCCGGGCCGCGACGGGTACCGTCGATCTGGCCCTTACCGACCAGCGGAGAGGTGTTCACGCCGATCGTCATCGAGATCGCCGGCTCATCCACGGTGATCAACGGCAGCGGCCGCGGATCCTCGGGGTCGGTCAGCGTCTCGCCGATCATGATCTCGCCGATCCCGGCCACGGCGATGATGTCCCCCGCCGATGCGGTCTGGACCGGGACCCGCTCCAGGGCTTGCGTGATATACAGCTCTGAAATCTTGACGCGCTCGATCGAGCCATCCCGGCGGCACCACGCGGCCTGCTGACCACGGGAAATCTCGCCCGACACCATCCGGCACAGCGCGATCCGGCCCAGGTAGGCCGACGCGTCCAGGTTGGTCACGTGCGCGCTGAGCGGCGCGCGCGGGTCGTAGGACGGCGCGGGCACATGCTGCGCGATGACGCCGAACAGCGGCTCGAGGTCGGCCGAGTCCGGCAGCGTGCCGTCCTCCGGCCGGTTGAGCGACGCACGCCCGGCCCGGGCTGAGGAGTACACGATCGGGAACTCGATCTGGTCCTCGGTCGCGTCGAGGTCGAGGAACAGTTCGTAGCAGGCGTCGACGACCTCGGCGATCCTGGCGTCCGGCCGGTCCACCTTGTTGATCACCAAGATCACCGGCAGCCGCGCTTCCAGCGCCTTGCGCAGCACGAATCGCGTCTGCGGCAGCGGCCCTTCGCTCGCGTCGACCAGGAGCAGCACCCCGTCCACCATCGACAGTCCGCGCTCGACCTCGCCGCCGAAATCGGCGTGGCCGGGGGTGTCGATGATGTTGATCGTCAGCCCGCCGTGGGTGACCGCGGTGTTCTTGGCGAGAATCGTGATGCCCTTCTCGCGCTCCAGGTCACCGGAATCCAGCACCCGCTCGGCGATCTGGGCGTTGGCGCGGAACGCGCCTGACTGCCACAGCATCGCGTCGACCAGCGTCGTCTTGCCGTGGTCGACGTGCGCGACGATCGCGACGTTGCGCAGGTCATCACGGGTGGCAAGCTCGGTGACGAACTCGGCGTGGCTGGCGGGCATGCAGAAACTCCGTTTAGGCAAGCGGGAAAAGTAGCCGGACTACGGCCAGTTCATTCTACCTGCAACCGCACGGGTCCCACGCCAGCGCCGCGGTGAAGGCGGCCGGAGTCGCCGTGACCAAAATCCTAGTTTCTTGCTTGACTCAATAGGTTTTGGTGTGCCAGTGCGGCTAGCCACTAGAACACTTGTTCGATTACACTGAAACTGTGACGGTTTATGTTCCACCTGGCTGGCCGGCGGGCGTCCACCCGCCGGGCAGCGAGGAGTTCGAAAACTCGGCGATCTCCTGGCTGCTGGAGGTAGTCCCGGCCGACTACCTGCTGCACGGCGTGCTCAAGCGGCACCCGGTCGCGCTGGCCACGCTGGCCCGGCACCACCTAGACGCCTGCGTGGACGGTGCCCGCAACGGCTACCGCACCGCGCGCACGGAACTCGGCCCGCACTTGCCGCCGAGCGCGATCGAGGCCGTACTCACCGCATACCGGAACGAGGGCCGGCGGCTTGCCGCCGCGGCCATGGCGGCCGACCTGGTGGAGCGGGCGCTGCACGGCGAGGTGTTCGTAAGGCAACAGGCCGGAGGCCGGTCGATGCGCCCCTCTGCGGCCAGGCGCGCGATCACCGACCAGGCAAGGAATCCCGGCGCTGGCGCTACCGGCCCGGGCGCCGACTCCAGGGGCGGCGCTGGCAGCCAGCCAGGCGCCCACCGCAAGCAGGACTGACCGCCGGCCCTACTGACCGACAGCGGGCTCAGCGAGTCCGGCCGACGGCACAACAGACGACAGCACGGTAACCGTCGGCGTCGCGGTCGGATCAGCGGGCAGCGGTTTCTTCCAGCCTGATTCTGGGCTGAAGTCCTTGACCACGCGGGCCGGCACCCCGGCGACCACGCACAGGTCCGGGATCTCTCCCCTGACCACTGACCCGGCCGCGACCACGACGTTCCGGCCGATATTGGCCCCGGGCAGCACGACAACCCCGGTTCCCAGCCAGGTACCGGCGCCGATCTTGACCGCGGAGTTCACCGGCCACTGGCGGCCGATCGGCTGATCGGGGTCGGCGTAACTATGGTTCTGGTCGGTGATGTAGACGTACGGCCCGGTGTAGACGTCGTCTCCGATGTCGATCGAGTTGTGCGCCACGATGTGACTGCCCCGCCCGATCACGCACCGGTCACCGATCCGCAGCACGCTCTCGAACCCAAGGTCGTGTCCCGGCATCATCCCCGCGCAGACCGACGCCAGTTCGGCGATCATCGTGTCCTCGCCGATCTCGATGTATTTCTCGCCGTACACCGACCCGGTCGGGAACGCGATCAGCGATCCCGCCCCGAACACCGCGAACCGCTGTCCCGCGGGAGTCTGCGCCGTGGTCGTTCCCACGTCCTTGGCCCAGGTCCAGGCGGCATGCACGAACCGGCCGGCGACTCGCCGTCGCCACCTGGTCAATGACGGCATTCCAGACATCGACCGCAACAGTAGCGCCCCTGCCCGCCCACCAGGACTGATCCGCCATCATCGGTCCCAGTTCCCGGGCAGATATCTAGGTCCGGCGAGCGATTATCCCGGTGCATACTGACTTATACCGAAATAAGAGGAATTCCGAGATTCATGCGGTTCGGCCGTCCGATAAAGGTGCGGTCGATGTCCTAGCCGACGTTGGCTGCCACGGAGGCCGTTGCCTGAACCGCTGGCGATCTCGAAAGGGCGGGGCGAAAATGGCCGCCCGTTCGAAGTTGAGCGGGCCAGAAACAACGCTGACCACCGCAGTCGGCAGCTACTTCTGCGCCGCAAACAGGCACTCGCCTAGCTGGCCGGACAGCCGGACGACTGCCTGCGGTAGCCGATGCAACGCCAAGCAACCACGCGCCCACTCCGAGCCGGGGCATCGACCGCACAGTGCGATATTTCCCGCACAAGGGTTAAGGCATGGCTAAGAATCTCTCAACGGACTGGTATGGCCTAGAAGTACTAACTGCTGTTCTGTAGACCCGATACGGACTCCAGCATCTGGAAGAACCAGATACTTTCAATGGATGGCGCAATTGCTGGTCGTGGAAGATGACGCGGCAATTCGCAGTGCGCTCAGCCGGGCGCTTACCGAACGCGGTCACGCTGTCTCAAGTACGCCGAATGCCATGCAAGCACTCCGGCTCGTCCTCGACTGTCCGCCTGACCTGGTCATCCTCGACCTCGGACTGCCCGATCTCGACGGCTACGAGGTTCTTCGGATGCTCAGGGCGATCAGCAAAATCCCGGTCCTGATTGCGACCGCACGCGATGATGAGGCTGACATCGTTCGCGCTCTTGATGCCGGTGCCGACGATTACGTCGTCAAGCCGTTCGGCCTCAGCCAGATCGAGGCCCGGGTAAGAGCGGTTTTGCGCCGCTCGTGCGATGAAGACCCCCGCAGCGAGCCAGTAGTCGTCGGCGGATTGCGGCTGGACGGGGTCGCGCACGAGGCGATGCTCGACGACCGACTCCTCGACCTGTCGCGCCGGGAATTCGATTTGCTCTACTACCTGGCCAGGCACGCCGGCCAGGTAGTCACCAAGCGGGACCTGCTCACCCACGTCTGGCGGATGCCCTACGGCGGCGCCGACAAGACCGTCGACGTGCACGTCTCCTGGCTCCGCCGCAAGCTCGGCGAGAACGCTCAGCAGCCCCGCTACCTGCACACCATCCGTGGCGTAGGCATCAAGCTAACCGCCCCCGCCTAACACATCCGGGTCGCAACCGAGGCGGTTCGTTCTCAGCGGTCGCGCACTGTGGCGGCTAGCTGGCCGCAGGCGCCGTCGATCTCCCTGCCGCGGGTGTCGCGGACCGTGACGGGGATGCCGGCCCGGGCCAGCCGGGCCTCGAACTCGGCCGCTACAGACGGTTCTGAGGCCGTCCAGACCGATCCTGGAGTCGGGTTGAGCGGGATCAGGTTCACGTGAGCCAGCCGGCCGGTGAGCAGCCTCGCGAGGGCGTCGGCTCGCCAGGCGTGATCGTTCACGTCGCGGATCATCGCGTACTCGATCGAGACCCGCCGCCCGGACGCCTCCGCGTAGTCCCAGGCCGCGTCGAGCACCTCGGCTACCTTCCAGCGCCGGTTCACCGGCACGAGTTCGTCCCGCAGTGAGTCGTCGGGCGCGTGCAGCGACACCGCGAGGCGGCAGGACAGGTTCTCGGCGGCCAGCTTGCGCATCGCCGGGACCAGCCCGACGGTCGACACCGTGATCGCGCGCTGCGAGATCCCGAATCCGGCCGGGGCCGGGTCGCTGATCCGCCGTACGGCGGCGACCACGGCGTTGTAATTGGCCAGCGGCTCGCCCATCCCCATGAACACCACATTGGAGACCCGCCCAACCCCGCCGGCGATCTCGCCCCGATTCAGCGAACGCAATGCGTTAAATATCTGAGTGGTTATTTCTCCGGTCGACAGGTTGCGCGTCAAGCCCGCCTGCCCGGTCGCGCAGAACGGGCAGGCCATCCCGCAGCCGGCCTGCGATGAGACGCAGACGGTCACCCGGGCCGGGTAGCGCATGAGCACGGACTCGACCAGCGAGCCATCGGGCGCGCGCCACAGGGTCTTGCGGGTCATGCCCTGGTCGCAGGTGAGCTCGCGGGTGATGGCGAGCAACTCGGGCAGCAGCGCGTCGGTGATCTTCTGGCGGACGCCGGCCGGCAGGTCGGTCATGTCGTCGGGCGAGTCGGTCAGGCGGCCGAAATAGTGACGGGAAAGCTGGTCGGCCCGGTAGCCAGGCTGGCCAAGTTCGGCGACCGCGGCACGGCGGCCGGCCACGTCGAGATCGGACAGGTGCCGCAATGGGCGTATCCTGACCCGCCCCGACTCCTCAGCATTGGCTCGCGGGGGGACTGCCCCCCGCACCCCCCGCCCTTCGAAATGAACAAGCTCCAAGCAAACCCCTCACAGTATCCGCGGCTGTGCCACGTGATCTGCGGAATGTGGATAGATTTCAATGCTATGCAGAACACGCGCTCTCGCGGCCAGTCCAGGGTACCCGCCGAGCCAGGACGTCCAGTTACCCTGCTCGACAGCGAAAGCCCGTACGGCAGCAGACGCGTGGTCGTGGAATACGACGGGTGGACCACCGCCGCCTACATGCACGACCGGACCGAGCCGATCGCCGCGACCTGGCTCGCCAATCACCGGCGGGCGCCGGCCGACATCGATCTCGGGCTGCTTGACGCCGGCCACGCCCCCGAGATGCCCGAAGGCTACACCCGGCATCCGGACGGGCGGCCGCCGCTGAACCAGGGTTCGCTGCGCGCGGTGTGGTTCGAGGAGGGCGACGGCGTCGCCATTCTCGAGGGCAATGAGCTTATGGCGGTGATTCCCGGCTGGTCTGATATGTCCAAAGGCATGCCCGGCTACAGCAGGGACGTGATCGGGCAGACGCCGTTCGGCTGGTCGCTCGATGACGCGATGGAAGGGCTCGGCCCCCGGGTGAACGAGGCCGAGGACTTCTGGCAGTGGCGGCTAGATCCGGAGGCGTGGGCTCAGTTCCAGCAGGGCATGCTGGGTCACCTGCTTGACCGGCTCGGTCCGGGCGCGAGGTACTGGGACGTGTCCGGCAACAAGCCGCCGATCGTCGGGGTCTCCGAGCGCCCGCCGGCCGGCCGCCGGTCCTACACCGTGCTCACCACGGTGGGGATGAGCTGCCAGCGGATGCCTGTGGTCGAGCAGACCGGAGCGGGCTCGGTCGAGAAGGCCAGGGTCGAGCTCGCGGTCGCCACGTCGCTGCCGAGCAACCAGGCGGCCAGGATCTTCCTGTGGCTGGCCCAGTACCCGTGGCGGGAGATCAGCTGGCTCGGGTCAGGTCAGACGATTCGCTGGTACCACGAGCCGTCGTCGTTCCCGCTCGGGCACGGCAACGAGGCGGTCATGTTCCTCTCCGATCCCGGGTTGCTGCTCGGGCCCGAGGTGCCTGACCTGTCCGGGTTCACCGTGGCGGGCGAGCCGGTGAAGTGGCTGTGGCTGATCCCGGTCACGAATCGGGAGCGGCTGCTCGCGAAGAGCCGGGGATCCTCCAGCCTGGTGAACCAGATGGCATCGCAGTCGCGCAGTTGGGTCGTCAGTTAATGTAACGCTATTTGTGGCCTAGGAAGATCGTCATCAGGAGCCAGGCGACGGGCGCGACGACCAGCATGGCGTCGATCCGGTCGAGCACTCCCCCGTGCCCGGGCAGGATCGAGCCCATGTCCTTCGTGTCCAGGTCACGCTTGATCATCGACTCGACCAGGTCACCGAGCGTGGCGGCGGCTACGGCGGCGGCGCCGAGCACGAGGCCGTACCAGACCTTGCTGTGCAGCAGCAGGGTCATGCCTATCGCCCCGGCGGCCAGGCATGCCGCGACCGCGCCCGCAAAGCCCTCCCAGGTCTTCTTCGGGCTGATCTTCGGCGCCATCAGGTGACGGCCGAACAGGATGCCCGCGAAATACGCCCCGGTGTCGGCGCACACCGCGAGGATCAGGAACAGCAGCGCCCGGTGCGCCCCGTCGTGCGGCGCCAGCATCAGCGCGACGAACGTCGCGGCGGTCGGCAGGTAGATCAGCACGAAACTGCCGGCGGTCACGTCGCGGACGTATCCAGCCGCTCCGCCGGATAGCCGGAAGGCAAGTATGAAGATGAAAGCAAGGCCCAGGGTCGCTAGCGCAGCCCGAGCCCCGAGCCAGTATCCGAGCGCGTACATCGTCGCCCCGCCGACCGCGATCGGGATGATCGGCAGCTTGATATCGCGGGTGGCAAAGACGTGGCTCAGTTCCCACACGCCGACGCCGACGATGACCGCCACGAAGGCGAGGAACGCTAGTTTTACCGTAAGCAGCGTCACGATCACGATCGCGCCAAGGCCGAGCCCAACCGCAAGCGCGACCGGGAGGTTGCGACCGGTCTCGATCGTTTTTCGCTCGCTCACTTAGCCCGTGCCTTCCGATCCGATCCGCATTAAGAGGCAAAGGCTATACCTTGAGCGGCGCTAGACCTCCAGTAGCTCTGCTTCCTTGTGCTTAAGCAGTTCGTCGACCTGCGCCACGTAGGTGTGGGTGACCTTGTCGAGCTCGGCCTCGCCCCGACGACCGTCGTCTTCGCCCGCCTCACCGTTCTTGACCAGCTTGTCGATGGCGTCCTTGGCGTGGCGGCGGATGTTCCTGATCGACACCCGGCCGTCCTCGGCCTTATGCCTGGCGACCTTGATGTACTCCTTGCGCCGTTCCTCGGACAACTCGGGGAAGACCACCCGGATGATCGCGCCGTCGTTGTTCGGGTTCACGCCGAGGTCGCTGTTCCTGATCGCCCGGTCGATCGCGGCGAGCGAGCCCTTGTCGAATGGCTGGATCACCACCATCCTCGGCTCAGGCATATGGAACGACGCCAGCTGGTTCACCGGGGTCTGCGTGCCGTAATACTCAACGGTGATCTTGCCGAACATCGACGGATGCGCGCGACCGGTCCTAATGTTCGCGAAATCCTCTTTGGCGACCGCGACGGCCTTCTCCATCTTCTCCTCGGCTTCGAGAAGAGTGTCGTCAATCATTGCGGCTCCTCAGTACCCGTCTCCACCGGGCCCGCTTCTGCCGTGCCCGTTCCTGCCTACCAACGTGCCGATCTGCTCGCCTCGAACGGCCCGAACCACATTGCCCTTGCCCATCAGGTCAAACACGACGATTGGCAGATCGTTGTCCATGCACAGGCTAACCGCCGTCGCATCCATGAACTTAAGCTCTCGAACTAGAACATCACTGTAGTCAAGCCACTGGAAACGACTAGCCTCGGGTGATTTGCGAGGATCGGCGTCGTACACGCCGTCTACCTGCGTGCCCTTGAGCACCGCTTCGGCACCGATTTCCAGCGCGCGCTGGGCGGCGCAGGTATCGGTCGAGAAGAACGGTGCACCGAGGCCGGCGCCGAAGATCACGACCCGGCCCTTTTCCAGGTGCCTGATCGCCCGTCTCGGAATGTAAGGCTCGGCGACCTGGCCCATGGTGATCGCGGTCTGGACCCTGGTCTCCACACCGAGCTTTTCGAGCACGTCCTGCAGCGCCAGGCAGTTGATCACGGTGCCGAGCATGCCCATGTAGTCAGCCCGGGCGCGGTCAATCCCGCGCTTGCTCAGCTCGCCGCCCCTGAACATGTTGCCGCCGCCGACCACGGCGGCCACCTGGACTCCGAGCCGGAGTGCGTCCCTGATCTCCCTGGCCACGTGCAGAACGACGTCGGGGTCGATGCCCAGGCGCTCGCCGTGGCCGCCGGCGAAAGCTTCGCCGGACAGCTTGAGCACTACGCGATGCCAGACGTAGCGGTCCTCGACGCTGTCGTAGGCGTCGCCGCGCACGGACTCCTCGCCGACCGACTCCTCGCTCACGAAGTCCTTGCTGACGGACTCCTCGCGGAGTTCGACGTCTTGGGCGTGCAGGTCGAGATCTCCTGACTCGGCATGGGCGGCACCGTTCGTCACAGCACCATCCCCCGCCAAGGTGCTATCTGGCAAAGTGGGCTCCCCTCGCCTCAGTTCGCCTTCGGTTACGGGCATCGGCTGGCTCGGCATCGTGCTGGCCCGTGTGGTGGGCGAGTCGGGTGCCGCGCCGGCCGACGCCGTATGTCAACTAGCCTGCCCGATCTGGAACCTGGCAAAGCCGCGCACGGTCGCGCCGGCCTCGGCGAGCAACTGCTTGACCGTCTTCTTGGGGTCCCTGACCGAGGCCTGCTCGATGAGCACGACATCCTTGAGGAATGCGTTCAGCCGACCCTCGACGATCTTCGGGATCGCCTGCTCCGGCTTGCCTTCCTCGCGGGTGACCTGCTCAGCGATGCGCCGCTCATTGGCAATGACGTCCTCGGGCACCTCGTCCCTGGTGACGTACTGCGGCCGCATCGCGGCGATCTGGTGGGCCACGTCCAGGGCCACGGACGCACCGGCCTCGTCAGCGTCGACGAGCACGCCGAGGGTCGGCGGCAGACCCGGGTCCGACTTGTGCAGGTAGCTAGCGATGTAACCGCCGCTGTAGGCCGCGAACCGGCCGAGCTCGAGCTTCTCCTTGAGTGAGGCGCTCGCCTCCTCGATCAGTTCGCTCGCGGTCTGGTTATCGCGGACGGTCAGCGCGAGGACCTCGAGCCGGTCGGTGACCCCAGCCTTGAGTGCGGCCGCCGTGATGTCGGCGGCGACCTGCTGGAACACGCCCGTCTTGGCGACGAAGTCGGTCTCGCAGTTGAGCTCGAGCAATACGCCGGCCGTCGTGCCGTCCAGGGCCGAGGTCACCAGGCCGTTGCCCGCCGTGCGCCCGGCGCGCTTGCCCACGTCCTTGGCACCCTTGATCCGCAGTGCCTCCACCGCGGCCTCAACGTCACCGCCGGCTTCGACCAGAGCGTTCTTGCAGTCGAGCATGCCCGCCCCGGTCAGGTCGCGAAGCCGCTTTACATCTGCGGCGCTGTAGTTCGCCATGTCCTCATCTCTCGCAGTTCTCGCTCATGAGCTTTCCTGTCGGTCAGCTTTCCTGTCGGTCAGCTTTCCTGTCGGTCAGCCCCTGGGCGGTGGCTGACCTGTCGCTTCGTTGCGGCCGGCGGTGCCTTGCCTGCTGTCGGCCGACGGCGCCGACCGGTGGTCGGCGGGCCTGCCGGTGGCCGGTGGCCGCCGGGCCCTGCTGGTGGCCGCCGGGCCCTGCTAGTGGCCGCCGGCTCTGCCGGTGGCCGGTGGTCGGTGGCCGCCGGGCTGGCCGTCAGGCCCTGCCGGTGGCCGGTGGTCGTCTGGCCTGGCCGTCGGGCCCTGCCGCTGGCCGGTAGCCACCGGGCCGGTCGTCGAGCCCTGCCGGTGGCCGTCTGGCCTGGGCGGTGACCGACCGCGGAATGTCGGTCTCTAGCCGGTCCGGTTCTTGGCCGGTCCGGCCGCCGTCCGGTCCGGTTCTTGGCCGGTCCGTTGCCGCCGACCGGTTGCCGGTTCGGTCGGCGGCTCGGCGGTCCGTACGCCGCGGTGGCCGGGTGGCTTATTCGGTCGCTTCGACGTCGGCGGCGACTGCCTCGGCCGGCTCGACGGCGGTGTCGATCTGCTCGGCCTGCTTGGCGTCTTCCTCGGAGGCTGCTTCGGCGTGGATGCCGGTCGTCCCG
>DATNFM010000139.1:0-9978 GCA_035606435.1 Streptosporangiaceae bacterium
CACTCGCTCTCGCCGGTGCTGCATCGCGCCGCCTACGACGCGCTCGGCCTGACCTGGTGGATCTACGACGCGATCGAATGCGATGAAGCCGGCCTCCCGGCGCTGCTCGACAGTTGCGGCCCGGACTGGGCCGGCCTGTCGCTGACCATGCCGCTCAAGCGGACCGTCCTGCCATTGCTCGACCGGGTCGAGTCCCTGGCCGCATCGATCGGCTGCGCCAACACCGTCGTGTTCGCGGCCGCGCAGCGGCTCGGCTACAACACCGACGTGCCCGGAATGGTGAGCGCGCTGGTTGAGCGCGGTATCGGCCGAGGTACCCGGCAGGCCGGGCCCGCGCTCGTCATCGGCGCCGGGGCTACGGCCCGCTCGGCCCTTGCTGCCCTGGCCACGATGGGCGAGAAGTCGGTGGCCGTAGCGGTCCGCAACCCGGCTACCGCTACCGGTTTGCTGGCCGCCGCCGAGCAGGTGGGAATATCGGTCACGCTCCGGCCTTTTGAGGCCTCGGCATTGCAGGACATGCGATTGGTCATTTCCACGGTGCCGGCAGGCGTCGCGGATTTTTTTGGAGAAATTTTGCCCGGGAACAGCACGGCGCCCGAGGCTGTTCTGGACGTCGTATATCACCCTTGGCCCACGAAGCTGGCGCAGGCCGCCAGCGCCGCCGGCGCCGTGGTGGTCAGCGGATTTGACCTGCTGGTGCATCAGGCGGTGCGCCAGGTCGAGCTGATGACCGACCGGCCCGCTCCGCTGGAGGAGATGCGCCGGGCCGGGCACGCTGAGCTGGACAGTCGTAGGTCGGGCTGAGATATGACGAGACCTGCGTGATGGGGTAACCTGATTCGCAGAACTCAATGACTCGGTGCTAGTGCGTAGTAACACTAGGACTGAGTCCGAAAGCGGAGGACCACTTCGGCCGCCTCCCACCTAGTCAGCAATCGCTGGCGGGTAGCAGTCCAAGAAGCCACGTCAAATCGAGCGGTAAGTTAGTCGACCCGACCGACCGAAACGACGGGCAGGACTCAGGCCGGACGCTTCTAGCTGGTGCGCACCTGCGAACCGGCGGCGGGAGCGTTGCTGGTGGTGGCCCCGCATGCAGCCTGTGTGGGGCTTTTGGCGTTTCCGCACAGGACGCAAGGTAGTAACTGGCCGGGACCGACCCGAGCCAGGACGATAGTGACGCAGGAGGTCACATCAGCACTGAACCTCGCATCAACGAGCGTATCCGGGTACCCGAAGTCAGGCTGGTAGGCCCGTCAGGTGAGCAGGTGGGCATCGTGTCGATCAACGACGCGCTCCGCATAGCTCAGGAGTCGGACCTGGACTTGGTCGAAGTAGCGCCGACGGCTCGACCGCCGGTCTGCAGGCTGATGGATTACGGCAAGTTCAAGTATGAATCAGCGCTTAAGGCCAGAGAGTCCCGTAAGAACCAGGCTCAGACGGTCATCAAGGAAATCAAGATCCGGCCGAAGATCGACCCGCACGACTACGGGACCAAGAAGGGTCACGTCGAGCGGTTCCTCAAGGCAGGCGACAAGGTCAAGGTGACGATCATGTTCCGCGGTCGCGAGCAGTCGCGGCCCGAACTCGGCTACAAGCTGCTGCAGCGGCTCGCTGGAGACGTGGAGGAACTTGGTTTCGTCGAGTCGCAGCCCAAGCAGGATGGCCGGAACATGATCATGGTGATCGGCCCGCACCGCAAGAAGGCTGACACCAAGGCCGCCAGGACCCAGACGCCGGAACGGGCCAGCGCCCGGGCCGCCGCGCCGTCGGCCGGAGGCAACCACGCCGAGCCAGCCCTTTCAGAGTCGCTCAGCGCCGCCCCGGCCATGAACTTCTCGCCGAGCCCGCGGTCCCAGCCTAGCCCGGCTCAGCCGCGCCCGGCTCAGCCCAGGCCAGCTCAGCCCCGGCCAGCGGCCGCGGTGAGCTCGACCGGCGGGGAGCAGGCCAGCACCGGAGGAGCCAGGGACGGCTCCGCTGCGGCCAGTCGCTCCGGGGCAAACGCATCGGCACCGGACTCCCGGCCCGCAGCGCCCAGGCCGGGTCCCTCGGCCACAGGCGCGCCGAGGCCCGCGGGGCCGAGGCCGACGGCGCCGAGGCCAGGTCCTGCCGCGGCCGGACCACGGCCGGCAGCGCCCAGGCCAGGGCCGTCGCCATCTGGCGCGCCCCGGCCCTCGGCACCGAAGCCGACCGCGCCGAAGCCGGGCCCGGTAGGCGGTGCGCCGAGGCCGGCCGCACCGAAGCCGAGCGCCCCGAGGGCGACGCCGAAGCCAGGTGAGCCGGCTCCGGTTCCGACGCCTCGGGCCACCGACGGGGCGGCCGGAGCGGACAGCGGAGGCTGACGGCAAAACCAGGGTTCAGAGGTCGACGCAAACGTACCCGTCGCGCTAGTCGTGCCGGCGGGATTACTAGAGGCGCGTGCCTAAGCACGCACGGAACAAGGGATACGGCGACGATGCCGAAGAACAAGACGCACAGTGGCTCCAAGAAGCGCTTCCGGGTCACCGGGAGCGGCAAGATCATGCGGCGCCGGGCGAACCGGCAGCACTACTTTGAGCACAAGCCGACCACGCGGACCCGGCGACTGGACAACGAAGTGACCCTGTCGCCAGGCAACTTGAAGCAAGTAAAGAAGCTGCTGGGTCTGTAACCCGGTCTGACGTGTTAGGGAGCCAAAGGAAATGGCACGCGTAAAGCGGGCGGTCAATGCCCACAAGAAGCGCAGGGTAGTTCTCGAGCGGGCAAGCGGGTACCGGGGCCAGCGATCCAGGCTGTATCGCAAGGCCAAGGAGCAGTCGCTGCACTCCATGACCTACGCCTACCGGGACCGCAAGGATCGCAAGGGCGCATTCCGCCGGTTGTGGATCCAGCGGATCAACGCCGCGGCGAGGGCCGAGGGCATCACCTATAACCGGTTCATCCAGGGCCTGAAGATCGCAGGCGTGGACGTGGACCGCAAGATACTGGCCGACTTGGCCGTCAACGACTCGGCCGCGTTCGCGGCGCTCGTAGTGGTTGCGCGCAAGGCGCTGCCCGACGATGTAGACGCACCGAGGCCGGCCGCTGCCTAGCGGAATGCTGAATGCCAGGTCGTCGCGGGTCAAGGCGGCCAGGCTACTGGCGAGACGCTCGATGCGAGAGCGGTCCAGGCTGTTTCTGGCTGAGGGACCGCAAGCAGTGCGAGAAGCGCTCGGCGGCCGTCAGGCCGCCGAGCGCTCTCTGGTAACCGAGTTGTTCGTTACTGGACTGGCCCGGACTAGGCACGAAGAACTAGTTGAGGCTGTCGCCGTTGTCGGCGCCCCGATCTACGAGATCGACGAGGCGCTGATGGCTGAGCTGGCGCAGACGGTGACGCCGCAGGGACTGCTCGCGGTCTGCCCGTTCATCGATGTGCCGCTGGCCGACCTCGTCGCTGGTTCGCCCCGGCTGGTCGTGATCCTCGCCAACGTGCGCGATCCCGGTAACGCGGGCACCGTGCTGCGCACCGCGGACGCGGCCGGTGCGGACGCGGTGATCTTCGCAGGCGACTCCGTCGACCCGTACAACAGCAAGTGCGTGCGGGCCTGCACTGGGTCGCTGTTTCACCTGCCGTTCGCGACCGGTGTCCCGGTCGCGGAGACGATCGCCGGGCTCCATGAAATTTCATTGGCTGTTCTTGCAGCCGACGGCAGCGCCACCGTCCGGCTCGATCAGCTTGAGGCAGCCGGCCGGCTGGGCCGGCCGACCGCCTGGATGTTCGGCAACGAGGCCTGGGGATTGCCCGCTGACCTGCTCGCACTCGCCGACGAGGCCGTTGCGGTACCGATTTACGGTCGCGCCGAGAGCCTGAATCTGGCGGCTGCGGCGGCGGTCTGCTTGTATGCCTCGGCACGTTCCCATCAAGGGGGGGTGCCGGATGGGTCATCAAACACGCTAGGCTTTGGTTACGTTGCGTCATGAGCATCTTGGGTTGGGTCACCCAAGGTGGCTATGACGAGGCTAGTCGCCGAGGGTTAACCCCCGGACCTCGGCGATCAGGGCGAGTCGTGCCGGGGCAGCGTTTCGGGTAAAGGTGGCCGGCAGGTGAGCGTGGTGGCGAGTGGGGCCCGGGCACGCAGTTCTCGGGTTCTGTCGACCATGCCGTCGCCGGTCCTGCCTCCAGAACCCGAGGATCTGGGTGCTGCCATTTCCGCGGATGCCAGAGCATCAGTTCCGACTTCATCTGACGTTCACGGTACAGCCTTTATTGGGGCTGACGAGTTGCCGGATGGCCTCATCGTCGCCGACGAGAATGGCGTAGTCGTCATTTTCAACCGCGCGGCGCAGCGGCTTACCGGAATCAGCGCGGACCGGGCGATCGGCAAGAAGCTTCCCGCCGCGCTGCCGCTCTCCGATAGCGAGGGCAATTGCTGGTGGCGGATGTCGCGGCCGTACGACGGGCTGTGGACCAGGACGAGGCACCCCGAGCGGTCGCTTTTCCTGGCGGACGGCACTGAGTTGCTGGTCACCGTCGGCTACGTGCGGCGGTCGCGGGACTGCGAGCCCGACCAGCGCGGCGCGGTCCAGCGAGTGACGATCACCTTGCGCAGTGCGATTGCCCGGGCCAGGATCGAGCGCACCAGGGCTGACCTGGTCTCTACCGTCGCCCACGAGTTGCGTTCCCCCCTCACCAGCGTCAAGGGCTTCACGGCCACGCTGCTCGACAAGTGGCCGAGGTTCACCGACGACCAGAAGCGGGTCATGCTCGAGACCGTCAACGCCGACGCCGACCGGGTCACCCGCCTGATCACCGAGTTGCTGGACGTTTCGAGAATCGAAGCCGGACGGATCGTCGTGCACCGCTCCCTGGTCGACATCGCGACCAGGGTGGACAAGCTGATCGCCGGGCGGGTCGCCGCGGGCGAATCCCCGAGCCGGTTCGAGGTGCACGCGACCGACGACCTGCCCGAGACCTGGCTCGATGCCGATAAGGTCGACCAGATCCTGGCCAACCTTATTGAGAACGCCGTCAGGCACGGTGCTGGTACCGTTACTACCGTGATCGAGTCTGCGCTGGTGTGCGGCGGGCCCGGGATCGCGGTTTCGGTGCGCGACCAGGGTCCTGGCATCGCGCCTGAGTTCGCACCCAGAGTCTTCCGCCAGTTCTGGCGGGCCAAGCGCCGTGGTGGCGCCGGGCTTGGCTTGTTCATCGTCAAGGGCCTAGTCGAGGCCCACGGCGGTGCCATCAGCGTGTCCCAGGCGCCCGGCGGCGGCGCGGAGTTCCGATTTACCATGCCCGCCGGCGCCCCAGATCACGGCTGACCAAGCTCTATTCAGATCTGCGCGCGGACCGGCGGGCACACCGGCTTCGTGAGTTAGCCCGCGGGCGATGGACCTATGGCGGTCAGGCCTTGAGCGGACGCAAATCTTTGCGCAAAAAAGGATTGAAGGTTTTGCTGTATGTCAGCACCGAATAAGAGTTATGACCCTGTGCGAGTAGCCGCACTGGCGCCCGAAGAGGTGCAGCGCATGATCGATGAGGCGCTCGCCGCGTTCAGGGACGCGAGCACTTTTGACGAGCTCAAGGCCGCTCGGCTTGCTCATCTCAGCGGGAAGGCGCCGCTGATCATCGCGAGCTCTGAGATTGGCGCGCTGCCGCCCGAGGCTAAGGCTGAGGCCGGACGCCGGATTGGCGAGGCCAAGCGGTTGCTGGGCGAGGCCCAGTCGGCTCGGCAACTGCAGCTTGAGGCTGAGCGAGACCGCAGCGTGCTGGTCGACGAGGTCGCCGACGTGACCCTGCCCTGGGACCGCTCTCCGGTCGGCGCCCGTCATCCCGTGATGACGCTGGCCGACCGGCTGGCTGATGTGTTCGTCGGAATGGGGTACGAGATCGCCGAAGGACCCGAGATCGAAGCCGAGTGGTACAACTTCGACGCGCTGAACTTCCCGCCCGACCATCCGGCGCGGGAGATGCAGGACACGTTCTTCGTGGCCGGGCAGGGCGGGGCGAAGTCCAACATGGTGCTGCGCACGCACACCTCGCCGGTGCAGATCAGGGCGATGCTGTCGCGACCGCTGCCGATCTACGTGGTGAGCCCGGGCAAGTGCTACCGGTCGGACGCCCTCGATGCCACCCACAGTCCGGTCTTCCACCAGATCGAACTGCTCGCCGTCGACGAGGGACTGACCATGGCCGACCTGCGCGGCGCGATCAGCGCGTTCGTCGAGGCGATGTTCGGCCCCGGCCTGCGGACCAGGCTGCGGCCTGACTACTTCCCGTTCACCGAACCGTCGGCCGACGTGTCGATGGAATGCCACGTCTGCCGGGGCGCGTCCGCGCAGGCGGGCGGGGCGCCGTGCCGGGTGTGCAAGTCCCAGGGCTGGATCGAGATCGCCGGCTGCGGCATGGTCAACCCGCGCGTGCTGACCGCCTGCGGCATCGACGCCAACCGGTACAGCGGATTCGCGTTCGGGCTCGGTATCGAGCGGTCCCTGATGATCAGGAACGGACTGAGCGACATCAGGGACACGATCGAAGGCGATGTCAGGTTCTCGAAGGCGTTCGGACAGGAGGCGTCATGCTAGTTCCGCTTTCCTGGCTGCTTGAGTACGCTCCGCTGCCCGAACCGGTTGACCCGATCGAGGTGGCGCAGCGGCTCACGGCGGTCGGGCTGGAGATCGAGGGTCTTGAGCACGTCGGGCAGGACATATCCGGTGTCGTCATTGCCCGCGTGCTGGAGATCACCGAACTCACCGAGTTCAGGAAGCCGATCAGGTATTGCAAGGTCACGACCGGGCCTGGTGCGGGGGGTTCCGGGGGGTCGTCCCCCCGGGCTAGCACTGCCGATGATGAGAGGTATGTCATCTGCGGGGCGGCTAACTTCGCTGTTGGTGACCTGGTCGCGCTGGCGCTGCCGGGGGCGTCGCTGCCGGGCGGGTTCGAGATCGCGGCGCGGAAGGCCTACGGCCGGGTGTCGAACGGGATGATTTGCTCGGCGGCCGAACTCGCGATCGGCGAGGACCACTCGGGCATCATGGTGCTGCCGCCGGACGCGCCGCTCGGGGCCGACTTCATCGAGTACGCGGGCCTGCGCGATGTGGTGCTCGACGTGAACGTCACGCCGGACAAGGGACACGCGCTATCGGTGCGAGGCATAGCCAGGGAACTGGCCAGCGCTTACGCGGTCGGCTATACGGATCCGGCTGGAGCCGATGACCCCGCGGAGGCGCCGAACTCCGAGGTGTACCAGGCCAGCATCGCCGATCCGAGCGCGTGTGACCGGTTCGCGCTGCGCGAGGTGCGCGGCGTCGACCCTGACCGTCCGACGCCGCTGCGGATGAAGATCAGGCTGGCGCGGGCGGGCATGCGCAGCGTGTCGCTGGCGGTCGACGTCACCAACTACCTGATGATCGAGCTTGGCCAGCCGATGCACGCGTTCGACCGGTCGCGGCTGTCCGGCCCGATCGTGGTGCGGCGCGGCGCCGACGGGGAGAAGCTGGAGACGCTCGACCACGTCGTACGGCAGCTGGACCCGGACGACATCCTGATCACGGACGCCTCGGGCCCGATCTCGATGGCGGGCACCATGGGCGGACTGGCCACCGAGGTCAGCGAGGAGTCCACGGACCTGGTGATCGAGGCGGCGCACTTCAGCGCGGCCGGCACGGCCAGGATGAGCCGGCGGCACCGGCTGTTCAGCGAGGCATCGGCCCGGTTCGAGCGCGGGGTCGACTACGAACTGCCGTTGCGCGCGTCGGCGAAGGCGGCCGCGATGCTGGCTGAGCTTGGCGGCGGCACGGTGATCGCCGGGTACTCGCTGGCCACCGCGCCGATCGAGCCGGTGGAGATCTCGATCCCCGATGAGCTGCCCGATCGGGTTGCCGGGGTCGCGTACGGGCCGGAAGTCGTGGTGCGGCGGCTGCGTGAGGTCGGCTGCGTCGTATCCGTTGACGGATCGAAGCTGAAGGTTGGCCCGCCGTCGTGGCGGCCGGACCTGACCGACCCGAACGACCTGGCCGAAGAGGTCATCCGGCTTGAGGGCTACGACAAGGTCGGGGTCGCGATGCCCCGGGCCGCGGCCGGCAAGGGCAGGACCGCCACCCAGCGGCTGCGTCTTGCGATCGCCAGGGAGCTGGCCGGGGCCGGGTACGTCGAGGTGCTCAGCAGCGCGTTCGGCGCCGCGGAGGACTTCGATCGGATGCAGCTGCCGGCCGGCGACGTCCGGCGGCGGGCCGTGCGGCTCGCCAACCCGATCAGCGACAAAGAGCCGCTGATGCGTACCTCACTGCTGCCTAGCTTGTTCAAGGTGGCGGTTCGCAACATCGGGCGCGGGTTCGCTGACCTGGCCCTGTTCGAGCTGGGCCAAGTGTTCCGGGTTCGCTCTGATGCTGGTGCTGGCTCGGAGGGGCTGGCGGCGGCGCCGATTCTGGCGGTGGATCACCGGCCGACCAAGGACGAGGAGGCGCTGGTCGAGGCCGCGCTGCCTGACCAGCCTCGACTGGTCGGGTGCCTGCTGACGGGGAAGTTCGAGGCGGCTGGCTGGTGGGGCGAAGGACGACCGGCCAACCTCTACGACGCGATCGAGGCGGCTCGCGAGGTGCTGCGTACGTCGCGGGTGCCCTATACCGTCCGGGCTGGTCAGAAGGAGCCGTGGCACCCGGGGCGGTGTGCCGAGTTCGTCGTGTCCGGGTCTGGGTCTGAGTCTGGATCTGGGTCTGGTGATGGGTCGGTGGAGCCGGTTGTGCTCGGGTATGCGGGCGAACTGCATCCTCGGGTGATCACCGCGTTCCGGCTCCCGGCGCGGACCTGCGCGATGGAGCTGGACCTGACCGCGATCGAGGCTCTGGCCGCGGCCCAGCCGGCCGAGCAGGCGCCGCTCATCTCCGGGTATCCGGTGGCGATCCAGGACGTGGCGCTGGTGGTCGACGACTCGGTTCCGGCTGAGGATGTCCAGGCCGCGCTGGTCGATGGCGCTGCTTCGGCGGCGCCGGCTGGGGCGACGTCGCTGCTTGAGGACGTGCGGCTGTTCGACGTGTACTCGGGCGAGCAGACGGGCGAAGGCCGGCGGTCGCTGGCCTATGCGCTGCGGTTCAGGGCGCCGGACCGGACGCTGACCGACGAAGAGGTGGCGGTGGCCAGGGACGCGGCCGTCGCCGAGGCCAGCCGCCGGACCGGTGCGGTGCTCCGCAGCGGCTGACGTCGTCGCCTGCGTGGCCTTTGCGGTGCGGAGGGGTTACTCACGCGGACGTGGGGAGGATGGCTAGGATCTCGTCGCCGCCCTTGACGCACTTGGACGCCTTGCCGGTGTGCAGGACGACGGGGGTCGAGAAGCCCTGGCAGGTCCAGCCGTCGACCTTGATCGGCCCGCCGCCGCCGTTGCCCGGGGCGTGGCCCGCTTGGACGGCGGCGTCGTACTTCTTCTCGACGGACAAGGCGGTCTGGCAGGAGAGCTGACCCTTGACGATCTCGATGTGGATCGGCACGTTCGCGGCCGTCTTAGCCTTGCCGCACGAGATCACGTTGGCCGTCGTCGCCTTGGTGGAAGACGAGCCGCCGCTGCAGCCGACCGCGAACGCGAGCACGAGCGCGAGTGCCGCCACCTGGCCAACTCGCATGTGCAACTCCTCGGGCCGCATCGGCTCTCCCTTCCTGCGCGACATCATCATGCGCTAGCGACAGGCCCTGGCGGAGCCGAACCCGACGGTTCGTCACCTAATACTCCGGCCTCGGCCACGTTGTCACGATGCGCTGCGATTTCGTCACGATCCGGTGCCTCGATCGGCACCTGGCACGCCGCACCTTACCCAAGCCGCTGACCTCATCGCCGCCAGGTTCCGGCACGGTCTTGGGTTCCGCATAAATATGCAGACTAGTCTGGATTCCAGAGCGTGCGCCTGCGTATTCAGTCGCACGGGTTGAGGCACGCAGCGCAGTTGCTCCAATCCGCTTGCATACTCAATCGTCAGATCGCATAATCATTCTTCGAGAGGGTAGCGCGGGCTTCGAAGCGGGCGGAGGGTCGA
>DATNFM010000140.1:0-2514 GCA_035606435.1 Streptosporangiaceae bacterium
GTGCTGGAACTGCTGGGCAAGGCGCCGGACCCAGACCGTGCACGGAGGCTGACCCGCGCCCAGGTCGCCGCGGCGCTCAAGCGCGCCAGCTTCCGCGGTGCTGAAGTGCCCGCTCACGCTGCCAGCGTGCCGCGCGATGGATTCTCCGCATCAGCCCCTCGGGGGTGACCGCGACCGCCGACGAGACCAGTGGCCGCAACGCCGCGATCCGCGGCTGGGTCTGCAGGCTCATGATTGCACGCGGCCACGCCCAGGAAAGGCAAGCCCGTGATCGTCACGTCTCGTGCCTCATCTTTCTTGCCAGATCCGTCGACGGCCTTGAGTGCACCATCTGCCTGGTGCCCTTGACCGCATAGGCTGGCGGTCAGGCCAGCGTGATCTTTTCCGACCGGAACTCCCGCGGTGACCTGCCGTAGGCCGCACGGAACAGGCGAGAGAAGTGCGACGAGTCCGCCAGACCCCATCGGCCGGCGATCCTGCTGATGGACTCGCCGGCATTGCGGGGATCTAGGAGCTCGCGCTTGCAGCGGTCCAGGCGTCGGCGGCGGATCCAGTCGGTCACCGTGCTGCCCTCGGCTTCGAAGAGCTTCTGCAGATAGCGCGGCGAGATGTAGTGGGCGGCAGCGATCGTCGCGGTTGTCAACTCGGGATCACCCAGGCGGGCGTCGATGAATGCCTTGATCTGCAGAATGAGGGCGTGTCGCCGTGTATCGGGCCGCACCAGCGACTCGCACTCTAGTTGCTCCGAGAAGGCTGCGGCGAGGAGGTCAAGAACTGCGCAGGAGAGCTCAAAAGTGGGCGCGATCTGGTCGCTACTGAGCTCCTTGGCTAGCTTCACCAAGAATGGGGAAACCAGGCCGCCGACGCCCCGGTGGCCCGAGACCCGGCGGGCTGTGACCTTGGCCAGATCGTCCGATCGCAGGTTCAGTAGCTCGTGGGGGAACATGACGACGAGCATGCGGAACTTGCTGTTGAAGCTGAGCTGGTAGGGGCGGCGAGTGTCGTAGAGAGCAAAATCGCCTGGCGTCAGCGGTGCCTCGCGGCCATCCTGCGTGACTAGACAGTAGCCACGGAGTTGCATGCCGAGTTTGAGATAACCCGGATCGAATCGCCGGATAGCCTGAACGGAGCGGTAGACGTCGACGGCCCCACCTGCGACATCGCTGATCTGCACGGCCCCGACCGCACGGTTGGCGAGTACCCCGCCGAATGGGCCTTCGGTCCGGCTCGTTGCGTCGAGCGGTACGAACGCCTTGGACACTGCGTCGCGCCACGCGTCGAACTGTTCGGATGGCGGCAGCGAGTTAAACGTCACGACGCTGTTCACCGCATCACCTCGGATGTGCGCTCTACCACAGTCAACGTTTTACTCCTCCGGCCGTTGATCCACCAGGCAGCGGGCCTTGTCCACGGATCGCTCGATAAAGCCCGGAGGCAGGATGTTGCCGCCGGCGGTGACCCCGGTGAGGTTCCTGGTCTGTCCTGGAGAGAGATCCCGACCGGCTAGACCCTCGCGGCCAGACTTCCTATGAGGTAGGTCTCCCACAGCGCTCGTAGGCCGTGGAGCCGTCAACCGGCTCAGCAAGCAAGGCCGACTTCATCGCGGAGATCGTGTTGCTCTCTGTGACCCTCGAGACGCTGTTCCCAACGATCGCCTCGCAGTGGTGTCAATCACGAATGGACTCAGCGGCCTGATCCGGGAGCACGGCTACCGGGACGGCGCCGCGATCGGCTTCCCCTCGGGCAGGCTGACCAGCTTGGCGCACCCTGCCTGCTGGACGGCTCTAAGTGAGCGTCTGATAAATCGGGTCGGGCGGATGGCCCTGCTGGAGATAGCGGCGTGTCGTGCCCGTCGGATGCCGGGCACGGGCCCCATGATCCCGATTTGTGACGATCAAGTACCAGAGGGGGCCCGCGCGTGCCCAGAGTACGCGCCGGGCCGGGCGCGGGGCCAGGGGTTACCCCAGCGACCTGACCGATGCCCAGTGGCAGGTCATTGCCTCGTACCTGCCACCCGATCAGCCCGGACGCCGGGGCCGGCCCCTGGTCTGGCCGCGGCGCCGCATCGTCGAGGCGATCTTGTACCTGGACCGGACCGGGTGCGCCTGGCGGTACCTGCCCGGCGACTTCCCGCCCTGGCAGACCGTCTACGGGTACTTCGCCGCCTGGCGCGATGACGGCACGTTAACCCGGCTGCACGATGTCCTGCGTGAGCTGGTCCGGGCCAGCGCCGGGCGGAACGCCGAACCCACCGCCGCCGTGATCGACTCGCAGTCCGTGCGGGCCGCCGATACCGTCCCGAAGGCCTCACGGGGCTGGGACAACGCCAAGAAGGTCAACGGCCGCAAGCGGCATAGAGCTGTGGACACCACGGGCCTGGTCCGGGCCGTGGTGATCACCGCCGCGTCCGTCCAGGACCGTGACGGCGCCCGCCCGCTGCTGTGGAACCTGCACCGCGCCTGCGGCAAGGTCCTGCTGGTCTGGGCCGACGCCGGCTACACCGCCCGCAAGCTC
>DATNFM010000141.1:0-14229 GCA_035606435.1 Streptosporangiaceae bacterium
CGCAGCCGGTCGAAGGCGGCCCGCAGCGTCGCGTCCCAGTCCTCATCGGTCACGATCTCCTGGGCCACGTTCGCGGTCATCGCGGCCAGATCGGCCTGCATCGGCGGCAGGTCACTGGCCACGCCGTGCACCCAGCGCACCCGCTCGGCGCCCGGCTTGGCCCTGGCGATCTCCAGGGACTCGCCCGACGGGTCAACCCCCGTCACCTCAAAGCCGGCGTCGGCGAGCCGCAACGCGAAGGTGCCGGTACCGCAGCCGATATCCAGGACGGCCCGCGCGCCCAACTCCCCCGCTAGCGCGACGTAGGCGTCAAGATCATCACGCTCGGCCCACTGCAGGTCGTAGATCTCGGCCAGCCGCCGCTCCGCCACACCCGGATCAACCACCGGGCCAACCTAGGCCGGCTGGCCGGCGACTCGCAAACGATTAACCCACCACCCCTAGCCAACGCATTCGGGCAGCATCCACAATTACTTCTTCCGGTATGCCCATACCGGACCCTGCGGGGGAAACGGAGTACTAATGACACTTGCATTCAAGGCCAGGCGGCTTTCCTGCCTAGCCCTGACCTTGGCAGCGACGACGCTGGGCACAACGGCACTGGCCGCCCCGGCTCTCGCCAGCCTGGCCGCGCACCCAGCCGCTGCTAACGCGATCGCCGGTTACGCCTGGGTCGACGGCGGCAACGTCCAGAGCTACTACGACTTCAACTCCAAGAGCGCCAGCCCGACCGCGGTCACCGCTACCTCGCCCAGCACCGGCGACTACGAGGTCGAGTTCGCGAACATGTCGAGCATCGCGCTCAACGCCGACGTGCAGGTCACGACTTACGGCCCGATCAGGACCTGTGCCGCGTCCAGTTGGGATCCCGACGGCACCAAGCTGCGGGTCGTCGTGGACTGCTACGACGTCAGCGGAACGCTCAGCAACGGGAACTTCAACGTGATCGTTACCCATCCGACCAGCGCGCCGCACGGGGTGTTCGACTACGCGCTCGACTACCAGCCCAACGCCTCAGGCACGCTGATCACCAACCAGTACAACTCCTCGCACAAGAAGAACTCCGTCAAGCATCTGGGCCCCGGCCGTTACCAGCTGCTGTTCGGCGGCCCCAGCACCACCGGGACCCAGGGCATCGTCCACGTCACCCCGGTCGGCGCCCAGTCAGGCAACTGTGAGGTGGCGAGCTGGACCGGTTCGGCTAAGGGCGAATTGGTAAACGTCGACTGCTTCGCCGCGGGCCTGGGCCATGCCCCGCAGAACCGCGAGTTCATCGTCACCTACGCGACCTCAAGCAGCCTGATGGGAATCAAGGGCCAGGTCGTCGCCAACGCGTTCGCCGCCGGCAAGGCGCCGCTCTACGCACCGAACGTCCAGTTCAGCAGCAAGCGCGGAGCGAAGGTCAACGTCGTGCATTACCGAACGGGCGAGTACGGGGTGCTGGCCATCGGATCCGGCGGCAACGCCGCCAAATGGGGCGGCGACGTCCAAGTCAGCGCGGTCGGTACCAGAGACCAGCTGTGCCTCTCCGGTGGATGGGGGACGGGGATCACCCCATCACTCAACGTAGATTGCTTCGACAAGTCCGGGAATTTGACGGACCTGCCGTTCACGGTGGAGTGGGTCGTCCCCTAGCCGTCCACCGGGATGATCCGGGCGCCGACCAGGCCGCCGTCGACGATCTCCAGCAGCCCCAGGGTGCCGTGCGGTTGCCGGCGGCGGTCGGTCGGCGACCCGGGGTTGAAAATCCGCAGACCGTCACCGGCCTGGTCGAGCGGGATATGGGAGTGCCCGAACACGACCAGCCGGGCCCCGGGGAACCTCCGCCGCATCCGGGCCATCCGGCCGGTGGCCTGGCCGCTGTCGTGCACCATGGCCACCGGCAGGCCGGCGATGTCGATTTCGAGGGTGTCCGGTGCGCCCCAGTCCGCGACGTCCTGGCCGTCGTTGTTACCCCGTACCACCCGCACCGGGGCGTAGGCGGCCAGCTCATCAAGGACTGTCGCGGTGCAGACGTCACCGGCGTGCATGATCAGGTCGGCCCGCCGCAAGTACTCGGCGACGACCGGCGGGCAGTTACGCCACCGTCTGGGCGCATGCGTATCTGCGAGCACTACCACTTTCACCGTGGTCAGTATGCCCCGGCACGGCCCAGCCGGGCTTGTCAGACCACGTTTGCGCCGCCGGTCCGCAGGCGGACGAGAAGGGCCTCGACCGATGGGGTCGTCCGGCCGGAGTAGGCCGCGCCGGCCGCCCGCGCCCTCTGCTGATAGGCCGCCGCCAGCTCGGGTTTGCCGGCAGCCGCGAATGCCGCCGAGAGCAGCTCCAGAGTGCAGGCGATCTCATAGCGGCGGCCAGCCACGCAGGCACGCATCGCCGCGGCCGCGTCCCGCAGCGCGGACCGGACCGACCCGCTGATCAGGAAGACGACCGAGCGGCAGAAGGCCGCGAACCAGCCATCGACATCGTTGCCGACGGTCCGGCACGCCAGCTGACCCTCGGCGAGCAGCTCCAGTGCCGCGGTGAGGTCCCCGAGCTCGAACTCGACGTACCCGAGCGCGGGCAGCACGATGGAAAGACCGGCCACATCGCCCTGTTCCCGCCGGACGCGCAGGCTGGCTTCGAGTGCCTCGCGGGCGTCATCCCAGCGCCGTTCGGCCACGTGCACGCTGCTGATGTTCAGCAGCGTGATGGCCTCGGGCATTACCCAGCCCTCTTCCCTGGCGGCCTCCAGGCACTCGGTCATGCGGCTGAGAGCCAGCGCGTGCTCGCCGGTCTGCAGCGCGACCCGGCCAAGGTCGAGCAGTGCCGCCAGCATGAGGCGACGCTCGCCGGCCGCTCGCGACAACTCGACCGCCACGGCGAGCTGGCTGCTCGCGTCGGTCAAATTGCCCGCATGCAGCTCGGCCTGGCCGAGCGCCCTGACCGCCTCGATGTGATCGCGGCTCCCGCCCCGGGCGGCCGTCGCGGCGACCGCGAGCTCGGCCAGCTTCCGCTCGGCTGACCACTCGGCCCGCTTGCCGAGCACCAGGTGCAGAGAGCTAGACAGCCGGAGCGGAAACAGCGGAGCGTACTCGGTCTGGGCGGCGAACTGCGCGGCCGCCAGCAGGTTCGGCAGTTCGCCATCCAGCCAGGCGTTCGCGTCCGCCATCGAGTTCACCTCGGTCGGCGGGAGGTCCTGGCGTTTGATCGGAGCGCCGGGAACCTCGCGGGTGGGCAGAAGCACCTCGTGGACCCGCTGAGCCGAGGCGAGGTACAGGTCAAGGGCCCGGCCGATCGCCGCGTCCCGGTCCGGTGCCGGGACCGCGTGTTCCAGGGCAAACAGCCTGATCAGGTCATGCAGCCGGTAGCGACCGGTCGCCTGCACCTGCAGCAGGTGCAGATCGGCCAGGCGAGCCAGCGCGGCCTTGGCCGGCCCCAGCTCGGTCTGGCCCGCGAGGGCGGCGGCGAACGCAGGGGTCAGGTCGGCCACGGGCACGAGCACAAGCCGGAGAAAAAGCCACGCGGCGAACTGGTCTCCTGGGCTCGGTGCCGGAGCGCCGTTCGTCCCGCGCAGCGCGTCATAGCTCACCCCGATGCTGCTGCGCACGGCTAGGTCGCCGGCATCCAGCACGTCCAGGCGACGCTGGCCGTCGAGCAGGTCGGCCAGGTCCGCGACGCTCAGCTGGGAGGCGTCGGACAGCCGGGACGCGGCGATGCGCAACGCGAGCGGCAGCTTCTCGCACAGCTCGATGATCCGGTCGTGGTCGGCGCTGCGCCGACCACGACGGCCGGCCACCTGCACAAGCAAGCGAAAAGCGTCGGCGTCGGCGAGCCCGTCGATAGCTAGCCGCCTGGTCGCATCGAGCGCGCCCAGCGCGGTCCGGCTCGTGATGATCACCGCGCAGCCGCCCGACGCCGGGATGAGCGGCCGCACCACCGAAGGGTCGGCGGCGTTGTCCAGCACGATCAGCATCTTGCGGTCGCTGGTCAGGGTTCGCAGCCGGGCGGCGGCCTCGGCCTCGTAGCTGGGCAGGTCATGCTCGGACATCCCGAGGCTTCGAAGGGCCTGGCCGAGCGCCTCCATCGGGGTGCGCGATCGCTGGCCGAGCGTGGAGCCGCGCAGGTCCAGGTAGAGCTGGCCGTCGGGGAAGTCGGCAGCGATCTGATGACCGGCCTGGACGGCCAGCGCCGACTTGCCGACCCCGCCGCGGCCGTGCAGGATCACGACGGGCGGACCCGAGGCCAAGCCGGACCGGACGAAGTCGGTGAGCTGCGCCAACTCCCGCCGCCGTCCGGTGAAGGCCGCAACTGGCGGCGGAAGCTCGCGCGGGCGCACGGGCTCGACCAGAACCGTCACCGGTGATGTAGCCGGCTCGCTGCGCAGGATGGCTTCGTGACGCGCCCGGAGCGCACCGCTCGGTTCGAGCCCTAGGTCCTCGACCAGCCGCCGGCGAGTCTGCCGGTAGGTGTCCAGAGCCTCGGCCTTGCGGCCGGCCGCCGCGTAGGCGGCCATCAGCAGGCCGGCCAGGTCTTCCCTGACCGGGTGGGCGGCGACGATGTCCAGTAGCCGCTGAACCGCGCGGTCCGGGCGTCCGCTCGCGGTCTCGGCCTCGGCGCACTCCGCGATCGCGGCCAGGCGCATCTCCTCGTAAGCCGAGCCGATTCTCATCCGCAGGCGGTCGGAGGCCACGCCGCCAAGCAGCGGCCCGCGCCACAACTCGAGGGCGCCGGCTAGTGCACTGGCGCGGTCGGCCGGGTCGGGCACCTCGCGTGCGCACGCCAGCCGCCGACGAAAGTCGTGCAGGTCGATGTTTTCCGGCGGCCCGTCGATCCGGTAGCCGCCGCCGCTCGTCACGATCTGGACTCCGTAGGCGCCGAGCGCGGCGCGCAGCCGGCCGATATAGGTCTGGATCGTGCTGCGGTTGCCGCCGGGCGGCTCACCGTCCCAGAGCAGGTCGGCGAGGCGGTCGGCCGGCACGGACCGACCCGTCTCGATGAGCAGCACGCCAAGCAGGCAGCGCTCCTGCGGCCGGCCAAGCGCAATCACATGGCCTTCATGGTGCGCGCGGATCTCCCCCAGAATTCCGAACCACATGCGGGCAGGCTACCTATACTCCGCCAATTCACCGCATCGTTCAGGTCGCGGCCGGAACGGCATGTAACGCGCCCGTGGAACGGGATGTAACGCCTCCGGAGTAGATGACGGGCGAGCTACCGGGGAAGCTCCATGAGTAACAGCACATGCCTGCAGGCGGAAACCGAACCGCTGCCGCTTGAGCCGGCGATTCCAGCCCGATTCCCGGGGTGGGACGAGCTCCCGAGCTGGTTCGTGGACTGACCAGATGACCGGCGCTTTGCAGCGTTACCGAACCTGGCTGGCCGACAGCAGCCGCTGGGACGACTTCCAGTTCCGGCCCGGCGACATCGTGATCTCGACGCCGGCGAACTGCGGAACGACCTGGATGCAGATGATCTGCGCGCTGCTGATCTTCGGCGATGCCCGGCTGCCCCGCCCGCTGACCGAGATATCGCCCTGGCTGGACATCGCGACCAGTCCCACCGGCGAGGTCATCGCCAAGCTTGAAGCTCAGCGGCACCGGCGGTTCATCAAGACCCACACCCCGCTTGACGGCCTGCCGCTGGACGCGCGCGCCACCTATATCTGCGTCGGCCGCGACCCGAGGGACGCCGCGATCTCGGCCGACAACCACCTGATCGCCATGGACCGCGAGGTGCTCATCAAGGCCCGCCTGAGTGTCACCGATCCGCGCACTGGGTCGGCGAACACCGGTTCCCCCATTCCCTCGCCGCGAATACCCAGGCCGCCGAGACCGTTGCGGTCCAAGCCCGCCGACCGGCTCGAGCGGTTCTGGCGCTGGGTCGAGCAGGCCGCTCCGCCCGAGTCGGGCCTCGAACTCCAGCTCCGCCACCTGACGACGTTCTGGGACCGGCTCCAGGCCAGCAATATCGTCTTGATCCATTACTCCGATCTGAGGGCCGACCTCGAAGGCGAGATGCGCCGCCTGGCCGGGCGGCTCGACATCGCGATCAACACCGACTCGTGGGTGCGCCTGGTCGCCGAGGCCCGGTTCGACCGGATGCGCGAGCGCGCCGACGAGGTCGTTCCCGAGGTCACCATCGACGGGTTGTGGCCCGACACCCGCCGTTTCTTCAATCGCGGGGCAAGCGGGCAGTGGCGCAGCCTGCTCGGCCCGGCGGAGCTGCGTCGCTACGAAGCGCGGGTGCGCCAGCTGGCCGCCCCTGACCTCGCGTTCTGGATTCACAAGGGGTCCAGGGCCGGCGCGTCGGCTTTCCTGCCCTGATCACCCCGTCCAGGAGCCCCCGTCAGCCCGTTGCCCTGGCCGCCACCGACCGCACCTTAGCCATAAGCTCATCGGCGCGCGCGTCGCCCAGCTCCGCGAAGATCCTGGCCGCCACCCGCCACGAGCGGCGGGCCTGGAGGTTCTGGCCGATGTCGTCTTGCAGGTCGCCGGTCAGCGTGAGTGCCTCCGCCTCCCCGGGCCGGTGCCCCACCTCCCGGCTGAGATCGACCGCCCGGCGGGCCGCCTCCAGGGCCTGGGCGAGTTGCCCGCCGCCGTGATGACAGTGGGCGATATCGATGAAGACCAGGCTCTCGGAGAACCGGTTGCCGGTCTTCCGGTATTTCGCCAGGGCACTCTCATAGCAGGCGAGCGCCTGGTCCAGCTCCCCGCGCAACCGGAAGGCCTCACCCATGCTCTGCCTGGTCTGGCCCTCCCCGTCGCTGAACTGCGCGGCGCGGTACATGGCCAGCGCGGCCTCCAGCGAAGTCAGCGCCTCGTCGTACCGGCTCTGCCTGATCCGCACGATGCCCAGGTTGTGCAGCAACGAGGCCTGCCCCTTGACGTCACCCAGCCGACGCATGGCCGGCAGCGCCTCGTCTATGCAGTCGACGGCCTCGTCGAGCCGATCCTGCAGGAGGTACGCGGCGGACAGGTTATTGAGCAGCCAGGTCTCGCCGGTTATCTCACCCAGTTCTCGCGCACTGCGAAGTCCGGTCCGATGCGTGGCGATCCAGTCATCGAACAGTCCGCGCAGGGTGAACAGGTCCCACAACGTCACCGGCAGCTTCCACGCGATCTCATGATGTTCGTGCTCAGCGGCCACGCTGACGGCGGCCACCAGGTTGCCGTGCTCGGCATCCAGCCAGGCCAGCGCGGGCTCGTAGGCCTCGAAGCTCAGCGGGCGGACGTCCGGCAGGAACTGGTCGAGGCTGGCGTGCCGGCGCCTTGAGTTGATGACGCGCGCCGCGCTGTCGGCCGTGCGCAGGTACCACTCCAGCATCCGCCGGATCGCGGCGGCCCGGGCATCCAGCTCCTCCTCGGCTTCCAGGCGGTCGATGGCGAAAGCCCGCAGCAGGTCATGGAACCCGAACCGGCCCGCCTCGCGCTCGGCCAGCAGATGCATGTCGGCTAGCTCGCGCAGCAGCCCACGGGCGGACCGCGGCGTCGTCGCGAGCAGGCTGGCGGCCGCGTCCGCCGAGGTCTCCGGGCCAGGAGCGGCCCCCAGCAACCGAAACAGCCGCGCCGCCGCCGGGGTGAGCAAGCGGTAGGACGAGGCAAAGACAATGCGCGCACTGCTGGCCGCATCGCCGGCGTCGAGCCGGTCCAGGCCGACCCGGGCCGTCGTCAGCTCGCCCGCCAGAGCCGCTATCTCGGTGCCAGGGCTGGTCAGCAGGATCGCCGCGGCGATGTTCAGTGCGAGCGGCAGCCGCGCGCACGCGGCGGCGAGCAACGGCACCGCCGCTCGCTCGGCGTCGGCCCGGCCGGGTCCGATCCGGGCTTTGACCAGCGCGACCGCGTCAGCGCCGGGGAGGACATCGAGGTCAAGGAGCCGCGCGCCCTCGCGAGCGACCAGGCTAGTCAGCCGGTTCCGGCTGGTGATCAGCACAAGCGGCCCAGCTCCCGCCGGAAGCAGGTCCCTGACCTGCACCGAATCGCGGGCGTTGTCGATGATCATCAAGACGCGGCGGCCGGCCAGCAGGCCTCGGAACATGCCCGCCCGGGCTTCGACGCTGGCCGGCAGGCTTCTCGCGGGTACTCCGAGTTCCTCGAGCAGCCGGCTCAGCGCCTCAGCGGGGGTGAGCGGGGCCACGGCGGGGTCGAACCCGCGCAAGTCCACGAGCAACTGGCCATCAGGGAACCAGCCGGCTCGGTGGTGGGCCCAGTGCAGTGCGAGCGCGGTCTTGCCGACGCCCGGCCCGCCGATGATAGCGATCGGCCCGGCCTGGTCGGCGGCTTCCCCCAAGCCATCCAGGGCGGCCAGTTCGGCCGCCCGGCCGGCGAAGTGGCCGACCGTGGGCGGTAGCCGCCAGGAGGCGACCTTCGAGGCTGCCGGTTGAGCCGGCTTGCGCTCCTGACCTTGATCGGGTGCGTCGCCGCGACTGGCGCGCCGGAACTCCTCGGCAATCTTTCCGGTCAGCCCGAGGGCCACCGCGAGCCGGCCAACTGAGTCGGCTCGCGGCCTGCTCGTACGGCCGCTCTCCAGGTTCGCGATCGCGCGAACGCTAAGGGCAGCCCGCTCTGCCAGTTCCTCCTGGGTTAGCCGGATGGCCCGCCGATGCCGGCGAAGCACAGCACCGAACTCACCCCGTGCGTCAGCGTTCGTCTCTCACCACAGCCATCTCCACCGGCACAATTTATGTCCACTTGAGCGGCCAAACTGCCGGAAATACTACCGGTGACATTTCATGGCCATAACGGACCTGGCGAACCACCATCGATAAGTGTTCTGACGGATCGAAGGAGGTAGTGAGATTGCTGACCAAGACAGCGGACAAGCTGATCGGCCTGATCGTGCCGCAGGCGACCGCGAGCGCGAGCAACGTCCTGATCCAGTGCGCGTGCTGGGGGCACGTCAAGTGGTTCAAGAGCTGTGAGGTCCTGCAGCCTAGTGGCCAGCTGCGCTGCGGCGGCTGCAACGTCAAGACCACGCAGAAGTGCTAGCCGCCCCACGCGGGCTGATCGGTTAGATCCCCGCGGGTGCCGCGGCCCCGCCACAGCGGCGGCACCCGCCCCGTCCTGCGACCTGTAAGGCAGGTTATGACGCTCCTCGCTGCGGCTGTGATCTTCGTCGGTTGCCTCTGCCTGCTTGACCTGCTGCTGACGTTCGGGGTGCTGCGCCGGCTGAGGGAGCACGCCACGCTGCTCGCCGCAATGCCAACCGACCAGCCACCTGGGCTGGCGACCGGCGAGCGACCTGTGCCGTTCGTCACGGTCAGCACCGCCGGGCAGGCAATCTCGGGGCCATCGGGCCTGCGGGTGGTGGCGTTCTTCTCTACATCGTGCTCGGTCTGTCCTGGCAAGATCGCGCCATTCCTGCGCTACGCCCAGTCCGCGGGGCTTCACCAGGACAGAGTTCTGGCCGTGATCGCTACCGAGACCGAAGCGAGCGATTACCTAGCCGAGCTATCGGACGCAGCCTCGGTCTGCCTGGAACAGCCGCAAGGCGGAGCCGTTGGCAAGGCGTTCAAGCTAAATGGCTTTCCCTCGTTCTTCCTGCTCGACGACGACGGTGTCATTGTGGCCTCGGCTTTCGATCCCGACTCGCTGCCCGAGCCGGTCATCGCATGACGCGGTCGGCGCCTGCGCTGCGGTCGGCGCTGGGCCTTGCCTGGCGGGCCGGCCGGATGCCGTTGTCGGGCTGGATGCTGGTCACGATCATCACCGGGATCGCGCCGGTCGTGGCCGCGTGGCTGATGCGGCAGATCCTCGATGCGCTCGCCGACGGCGATCGGGAGCTGGTCACCCTGATCCTGGCCCTCGCGCTGGCCAGCGGCCTGCAGGCGGTGCTGCCGTACGTCAGCCAGTACCTCGGCGCCCAGTCCGGCCGGGCGGTACAGCGACAAGCTAGCGCCCAGCTCATGACCGCGGTGGCTAGTGTCGCGGGCCTGCGGCGGCTGGAGGACCCCGGCTACCGCGACCGGCTGAACCTCGCGGAGCAGGTCGGCCAGGCCGGCCCGGGTCAGATCGTCATGAGCCTGGCTGCCATCTTGCAGTCGGCCGTGACCGTGAGCGGCTTCCTGGCCACCGTGCTGCTGCTGAGCCCGCTGATGGCGGCGGTCCTGGTGGGCGCCACTATCCCGGAGATCATCATCCAGCTCCGGCTGTCCCGCAGCCGCGCCCAGGTAATGCGGGCGATGACGCCGGCCGAGCGGCGCCAGATGTTCTACTCCGCTCTCCTGTCCGATCACGCCGCCGCCACCGAGATGCGGCTGTTCCGGCTCGGCCCGTTCTTCCTGGGGCGCATGATGAAGGAACTGGAGCGGCTCCAGCAGGCGGGGCAGTGCGCGGATCGGCGTTCGCTGGCGGGCTACGGCCTGCTGGGGGGCCTGTCCGCCGTCGTGGCCGGGTTCGGACTGTGGTGGGCGGTCACCGCCGCCGCGTCCGGGGCGATCTCGCTCGGTGACGTGACCGTGTTCGTCGTCGCGATCATGAGCGTCACCGTCTCGCTGTCCCAGATCATCGGCAGCGCGGCGGGCGCGTACCAGTCGGTCATCTTGTTCCGCAGCTACTCCGAGATCGTGACGGCCGAGCCGGACCTGTCGTTGCCTGCGCGTCCCCGGCCGGTCCGGCCGCTGCGCCATGGCATCGAGATCGACGACGTCTGGTTCAGGTACGGACCTGACCAGCCCTGGGTGCTGCGCGGCTTCAGCCTGTTCATTCCGCTCGGGCAGACGTTGTCCCTGGTCGGGCTGAACGGCGCGGGCAAGAGCACCCTGATCAAGCTGTTGTGCCGGTTCTATGATCCCGACCGCGGGGCGATCCGCTGGGACGGCGTCGACCTGCGCGATCTCGACCTGGCCGGGCTTCGCGAGCGGATCAGCGCGGTGTTCCAGGACTTCATGCGGTACGAACTCGATGTCAGCGAGAACATCGGCGTCGGCGACCTGGATCTCGCCGACCGGCCCGGCCTTGTGTCGGCCGCCGCCGACCGGGCGGGCCTTGACGACGTGCTCTCGGCCCTGCCGTATGGCTATCGGACGCTGCTTACCTGCAATTACTTCGACCAGGCGGACCGTGATGATCCGCGCACCGGGGTTCTGCTCTCCGGCGGGCAGTGGCAGCGGCTGGCACTCGCGCGGGCGTTCCTGCGCGGCAGCCGGGACCTGATGATCCTGGACGAGCCGAGTGCCGGCCTGGACGCGCAGGCCGAGCACGACATTCATGGCCAGCTTCGGGTCGCGACCGGGATCACCATCTTGATCTCGCACCGGCTGAGCAGCGCGCGCAGCGCCGACCGCATCGTGGTTCTGGCCGACGGGCGGGTCGCCGAAGACGGCCCGCATGAGGAGCTGATCGTGGCGGCCGGCGGCTACGCGCGGCTGTTCTCGCTGCAGGCCAGGGGGTTCGCGGAGGTGGGCCGATGACGTACGTCGTCGAAGCCGTCTGCGTCATGGCGGCTCTGGTGTTCGGAACCTCGGCGGCAGCCAAGCTGCGGAGCCGGAGTGCCTACCTGCGGTTCCGCTCGGCCATGGCGGGCCTGCTACCGCGACCGCTGACCGGCGGGCTGGCCGCGGCGGAGCTGACCGTAGCGGTTGGCCTGGGCGCGGCTGCCGTCGCGACGGTCGCCGGCGGGCGGGATCTGATCGCCTTGATCGCGCTCGGCGCCGCCGCCTTGCTCACCTGCCTGCTGATCGCGGGCGTCGCGGTGCTGATCCGCCGGGGCGTCCGGACCCGGTGCGCCTGCTTCGGGTCCAGCGAGCCGATCGGGGTGACGCACCTGGTTCGCAATCTCACGTTGCTGGGGCTGCTGCTCGCGGGCCTCGTGGCCGGCCTGGGCGGGGCGGGTCAGGCGGGACCGGCCGCCGCCGCCGTCATGGCCGTGGTCGCCGGGGGCTGCCTGGCCTTGCTGATCATCCGCTGGGAGGACCTCGCCGTGCTGGTCACTCCGGTGCCGTCGATCCGGCGGTCTGCGCAGGCCGGGCGCGGAGCGGCTTGATGGACCTCTGGCTGGGCGGGCTCGGGGCGGTGGCGATCGGGATCGCGCTGGCGTGGCGCGGGCGGTTCCTGGTGGTGACCGTGTCCGGCATCAGCATGCAGCCGTCGCTGCGCCCCGGTGACCGGCTGCTGGTGCGCCGCACTGGCCTGCGCCAGATCAGGGTCGGACAGGTCGCGGTGCTGCGCCCGCCGACCTCGCCGGGACCGGTCAGCCCCGGGGTGCAGGGCACGTACCTCGTGAAGCGAGTCGCGGCCGTCCCCGGTGATCGAGTGCCTGAGTCGTGCCGCGAAGTCGCCGGGGACCACGTGCCGCCGGGCAGCTTCATCATGCTCGGCGACAATCCGCGTCACAGCTACGACTCGCGCTTCGCCGGCCTGATCCCGGCTGAGCTGCTATTCGGCGTGGCGGTGCGTCGAATCGGGACCTAGGCCACGAGCCGCGAAGCGGCTCCGGTCGCAAAGCTTTCAAGCTAGAAATCTTTTTAGGCGGAAAAATTTGCGCGGCGTCAGGCCTATCGCAGGACGCGGGCTAGCTCTTCGCGGCTGGTGATGCCGAGCTTGGCGTAGACGTTCTGCAGGTGGTTGTCGACCGTCCTGATCGACAGGAAGAGCCGTTCGACGATCTCGCGGCTCGGCACGCCCGCCGCCGCCAGGCCCGCGATCTCGTGTTCGCGCCTGGTCAGCTGCTCGGCACCGTGACCGCCGGGCTCCAGGCCGATCCCGGCTCAACCCAAAGGGCAGGGTCATCGGCCTGGTGAATCAGTTCACCGGCTCGGCAGCCACACTCGACGCCGAGCATCTCAAGGAGACGGGTGCGGTGCTGATCGGCCAGGACCCCGTGCTGGCAGCCGCTCTGGCGCATGAATAGCCGACGGCCTGTCCGCTCATGACTGGTTGCCTTCGGTGGCGGGGAGGAAACCGGAGCACGGGAGGCGACAAAGCCGTGCTGTACCGACTCGATCTGCCGCCGTGATGCCCGAGCGGGGGTGTCTCCAGCAGGTTAACTGTGCCGCCGGTCAGGCGGCGGTGGCTGGTGGTGGGCTGTGGCTGTGGTAGATCTTGGTGCCGCTCGGATTGCGCATGGTGGTCGTGCCGTCGGGGTTCAGGGTGATCGTCCAGCCCCAGGTGTGGACCACGATCAGATGATGAAAGGCACACAGGAGGATCAGGTCCTTGAGCCTGGTCCGGCCGCCTTTGCTGCGGGGTTTGGTGTGGTGGACGTGGCATCCAATGGCGGGGGTGAAGCATCCCGGTGCCGTGCAGTGCCGGTCCCGCGCGATGACGGCGCGGCGCAGGTGCGCCGGGATGGTCTCGGTTGCGGTGCCGAGGTCGATGGGCAGGCTGACCGAGGCGGCGGGGCCGTCCAGGGTGCCGGTGCGCAGCAGCGAGGCGAGCTGGCCGGGCCCGGACAGCAGCGCGAGGGCATTGGCCAGGATCAGATCCCGGATCGGGCCGGGCTCCGGTGCCTGCCCGCCGCTGCCCGCGAGCCTGGCAGTGAGCTGGCCGAGCAGGTCCTGGTCGACCCGGCCGGTGAGGATCGGCACGATCGTCGCGTCGCAGGCATCACCGGGCGTGGCGGCGGGCCCGAAGTACTCGCGGTCCGGCCGCACGGACGCGGCGCCCGCAGATCCGGCGGCGTCGCTGACGGCCCGGGCGCCGCCGGTGCCGGCTGGCGGGACGTCCCCGGATCCGGTGACCGGCTGGGCCTGCAGGCACCCGGTCCCCTCGCCCGGCTGGCCGCCGCCGGCTGCAGCGCTGCCTGGCGCGAGGTCCTGGTGCAGGCGGGCGAGTTCTTCCAGCGTCAGGTGGAGCTGGATCTGGACCGGCTGCCCGGCCCGGTCCGGCAGCCCCCCGGCCGCGATCAGCCGCCGGCACGCCTCTTCCAGCGCGTCATGATGACGCTGCCGCTGAGTCCGGGTGTCCTCCGGCCCGGCTTTCTTGCCCAGCGAATCCAGCACCGCCTGGACCGCCTCGGCGCACCGCGGCGTCAGGTCCCCGTCGATCCGGCCCGCACCGCCCAGGGTGGTCTGCAGCCGCAGGTACCGGTCCCCGAACCCGTCATCCCCATCCTCGTCAGGCTCGGCAAGCCGGCGCCGCATCTCCTCCGCCAGCCGCGCCAGGTCACCCAGGCGGGCGCTGCCCGCCGCCGCGGCCAGCAAGATCTGGTCCGCGCCGTCGCGGGCATCCTGGGGCAGCTTGTCGGTCCAGCCGCAGATCTCCCGGGCCCACGACCCAGAAACCGTCCCGGCCGCCAGCGCGGCGGCGACAG
>DATNFM010000142.1:0-7379 GCA_035606435.1 Streptosporangiaceae bacterium
GCTAGGCGAGGTCGCCAGCGAACTGCTGGGCAGCGCGAGGGTAGTCCCCACCCGCCTCCAGGAGGCGGGCTTCGCCTTCCGCACCCCCGACATCAGCACGGCCCTAAGCTCGATCCTGGCGTGAACTACTGCGGAACTGACCCGCTGCTGCCTTGGCCGGCCTCCACGTCTTGCTCGTCGGCGGGCCCCGGTACGACCTCGGGCCAGATGACCGAAGACGCCTGGACTTCGGCATCGGCCTCGTCATCGCCCTCGGCCCTGGCCGCGCGGATAAGCCGCTCCAGCGGAGTGCCCTGGCCCTCGGGCCCGAACAGCGGGACCTTCCACAGCGACGGCACCCGCCCGCTGCCGCCCTCGTACTTGATCACCTGGCCGATCGTCAGCCGCTGCAGCCGCCGGGCCACAAGCACGGCGATCACCGCGATCGGCACCTCGATCACCAGGGCCGACACCAAGCTGCTGAGGAACCCGGACGTCCGCGCATCGAGCACCACGTCGAACCAGGCGTCGCACAGCAGCAACGTCGCCAGCACGATCAGGCAGATGATCAGGATCTGACGCCGCTTCCAGGCGGCCCAGCCGGTCACCGCGAACATGAACAGCTCAGCAAGGTCGAATCCGACCCACGCCCCGCGCCAGCTGCCGGCCCGGTAGAAGGACGGCAGGCTCACGGCCAGGTAGCCGATCCACGCGGCCAGCAAAATGCAGCCGCCGATGATCACCACGAGCAGCAGGTCCCACTTCCAGCTCGTACCAGGCCGGACTCGGCTGCGCTGCTCGGTGTCGACAAGTTGCCTGAGTAGTTGACGCCGCTCCTCAGCGGAGAGGCTCTGCAACGCATTCTCATCAAACTTCTTGTCCATTGCCAAAAAGCCTAACGGACGCCGCCGACAGCCCTACGAGCCCGACCCAGCCGGTGCGGGCATAGGCTGGCGGCGTGGACCGCGAGCTAATCTTCATCCTCGCCGGATTCGGTGATTCGGCCCTCCCCTACGATCAGGCCCTCGCGCTGCAGCGGGAGTTGCACACAAAGCGAGTCGAGGATGAGATCCCCGATGTCTGCCTGCTGCTCGAGCACCATCCGGTCTATACCTGCGGCCGCCGTACCAGCCCGGAGGACCGGCCAGTCGGAGATCCAGGGGCGCCGGTCGTGGACACCGACCGGGGCGGCCGGATCACCTGGCACGGGCCAGGCCAGCTCGTTGGCTATCCGATCATCCGGCTGGATGATCCGGTCGACGTCGTGGCCTACGTGCGATCGATCGAGGGAGCGATGATCGGGGCGTGCGCGGAGTTCGGCCTGTCGACAACGCGCGTCGAGGGCCGGAGCGGCGCCTGGGTCCTGGGCAGCGACCGCAGCGCGGCGCCGAACCTCAACGAAGCCAAGGACCGCAAGATCGCAGCGATCGGCATCAGGGTCGCGCGGGGCGTCACCATGCACGGGTTCGCGCTCAACTGCACGAACGACCTGAGCTGGTTCGACCGGATCGTCCCCTGCGGCATCAAGGACGCCGCAGTAACCTCCCTGTCGGACGAACTAGGCCGCCAGGTCACCGTCGCCGACGCGATCGCCCCGGTTCAGCGTCATCTGGCCGACGCGCTCAACGCCACCAGCACCCGCGAACTCACCGGAGTCGCCGACCTCCTGGCGAGCCCGGTCCGCTAGACGTCCGCGGCCTGCGGGACGTACACCACGATTCCAGACGCCCGTGCCCTGAGCGCCGATCCGAGCCTGGCCAGGCCGCGCGGAGGCAGATAGTCCGCGAACTCAGCTTCGGCGGTGAACCGGTAGTCATCGAGCTCGGATTCCTGCAGCACGATGTCCTGCCCGTGGGTTACCTGCCCGCCGTCGAACAGCATGTGCATCATCGGCCTGGACTGAGCCCCGTAGGGCTGGGACCAGTCGATCGCCAGTAGCGGGCCGGGAACCCGGTCGATCCCGACTTCCTCGGCGACCTCGCGCCGGCAGCCCATATGCGGCGGCTCGCCGAACTCGCAGATGCCGCCGGGCACCGACCACCAGTCGCGATAGTTGGGCTTTACCAGCAGCACCCGGCCATCCGGATCGGTGATTACCGCTCCGGCCGCGACCACCACCTCAGGCAGGCTGGCCAGCCAGGTCTGCTCGTCGAGAAAGTCGACCTCTCCGCTCTCAGCCACCCGCGGCCTCAGCCCGCGACGCCCCAGCGAGATAGGTGACCACGTCGTCCACGTCGACCTCACGCTGCTCGCCGCTCGTCATGTCGCGCACGGTCACGACGCACGCTTCGTGCTCGGCGTTGCCATAGATCAGGCACCACCGGGCGCCCTGGTCCGAGGCCCACTTGAGCTGTTTGCCCAGCTTGCCGGACGAGCCGAGATAGACCGATGCCCGCAGCCCGGACTTCCGGGCCGCGCCCGCGAGCGCGAAGGACTGCTTCGCGAACTCCTCGCTCATCACCGGAACGGCCACGTCGATCCGGCCGCGTCCGGCACCGGCGTCGTCGGAAGTCAGCATCAGCACCCGCTCGAGCCCGATCGAGCTCCCGGTACCCGGCACGTCAGGCCCGCCGAGCTGGGCGATGAGATTGTCGTACCGCCCGCCAGAACCAACCGAGCCCGGGACCCCGGCGGCGGCCAGTTCCCAGATCGGGCCGGTGTAGTAGCTCAGCCCCCGCACCATCCGGGGCGTGAACGCGATCCGCTCAGCCGGGATCTGGCTGCCGATCAGCGACAGCACCTCGTCGACCTGATCAAGCCCGGCCATCCCGAGGTCGCTGCCCTTCAGCACGGTCCTGATCCGGTCGGTGGCATCGGGTGCGGTCATCGTCCCGACCAGCTCACCGCAGACGTCGGCCGCGAGCCCTCGCCCGACCAGCTCGGCGATCACGTCATCGGGACGAAGCTTGTCGAGCTTGTCCAGCGAGATCAGCACGCCCTCGCCTAGCTCCTCGGGCACGGAGAACACCTCAAGCAGCCCGAACAGCACCCGCCTCGCGTTCAGCAAGATGGTGAAGTCCGTGAGCCCGAGCCCGACCATCACGTCGTGGTGCGCGCACAGCACTTCGGCGTCGGCCATTAGCGATGCGGTGCCGAGCGTGTCGACATCACACTGGACGAACTCGCGGAACCTGCCCTTACCCGGCCGGTCGGCCCGCCAGACCGGACCGATCGCGTACCGCTTGTACGGCATCGGCAGCTTGCTGCCGTACGCAGCCGCGACCCGGGCCAGCGGCACGGTCATGTCGTACCGCAGCGCCAGGTCGGCCTCCCCCGACGCCTCATGCTCCCCTCGACGCAGGATCTTGAAGACCAGCTTGTCGGCCTCATCGCCGTACTTGCCGAGCAGCACGTCGATGCGCTCGAACGCTGGTGTCTGCAGCGGCTCGAAGCCATAGTGGGCGAACACCGAGCGGAGCACTCCGAAGGCCCACTCCCGCTTCTCGTACTCGGCCGCGAGGAAGTCACGCGTCCCCGACGGGGGATCGAACTGGGTTGGCATGGCATCCATGATCCCACCCAGCGTCAACTGAGTTGACGCGTACAAGACATAGGCTTGGAGCGTGGTTATCGCACCAGGAGAACGCCGCCTTCTTCGCATCGAGGCTCGGAACAGCGCCGTCCCGATCGAGCGCAAGCCAGAGTGGATCAAGACCAGGCTCCGCACCGGCCCCGAGTACACCAAGCTCCGTGAGCTTGTCCGCCGCGAGGGCCTGCACACGGTCTGCGAGGAAGCCGGCTGCCCCAACATCTTCGAATGCTGGGAAGACCGCGAGGCCACCTTCCTGATCGGCGGTGACCAGTGCACGCGCCGGTGCGACTTCTGCCAGATCGCGACCGGCAAGCCGGAGCCGCTCGACACCGACGAGCCGCGTCGAGTCGCCGAGTCCGTCGCCTCGATGGGCCTGCGCTACGCGACCGTGACCGGCGTGGCCCGCGATGACCTGCCCGACGGTGGCGCCTGGCTGTATGCCCAGACCTGCGTCCAGATACACGCCCACGTCCCCGGCTGCGGCGTAGAACTCCTAATCCCTGACTTCAACGCGGACCCCGGCCAGCTCGCCGAGGTCTTCGCCGCCAGGCCAGAGGTACTCGCCCACAACATCGAGACCGTGCCCCGCATCTTCCGCCAGATCAGGCCCGGTTTCCGCTACGAGCGCTCGCTCGAAGTGCTCCGCGCCGCCAAGGCCGCCGGGCTGATCACCAAGTCCAACCTGATCCTCGGCATGGGCGAGACCAACGACGAGGTCCGAGCGGCCATGTCGGACCTGAGGTCGGCCGACTGCAACCTGCTCACGATCACCCAGTACCTGCGCCCGTCCGCGCTCCATCACCCAGTCGAGCGCTGGGTTCATCCAGAGGAATTCATTGAGTTGGAAAGCATTGCGGGCGATCTCGGGTTCGCTGGCGTGATGTCGGGCCCGCTGGTCAGGTCCTCCTACCGAGCCGGTCGCTTGTACCGGCAGGCGATATCCTCACGGACATGGTAAAGATCCCCCGGCGCGGCGCCGCGCAGCCGACTAGCAATACAACGCCGGCCAGGCAATCCCAGGCCAAGTCGGCGGCGGCCGCGAGCGAGGTGCCGACCGGCCGGCTCAAGCAGATCGGCATGGTCGCCGGGCTGATCCGCAAGTCCGACCCGAGGGCGCTGCCGATCATCATCGGCTCCGGGGTCGGCGTGCTGGTGGTATTCGTCGTCGTCGGCCTGCTGACCAACCTGGGCCCGCTGCTGATTCCGCTCGGCGTGCTGCTCGGCCTGCTGGCCACCATGATCTTGTTCGGCCGTTACGCGCAGTCGGCCCAGTACGCCGCGATCGAAGGGCAGCCGGGCGCGGCGGCGGCGGTCATCCAGTCGATGCGCGGAAACTGGTCGATCACTCCCGCGATCGCCGGCAACCGGAACATGGACATCGTGCACCGCGTCGTCGGCCCGCCCGGTGTCGTGCTGATCGGCGAGGGCGCCCCGAACGGCCTGTCCAGCCTGATCTCGGCCGAAAAGAAGAGGATCTCCAGGATCGCCTACGGCATCCCGATCACCGACATCCAGGTCGGCGAGGGCAGCGGCCAGGTACCGATCAAGCAGTTGCAGCGCAAGCTGAGGATGCTGCCGCGCGAGCTCAAGCCCTCCGCGGTCTCTGACCTGAAGAGCCGTCTGGCGACGCTGCCGTCAACGCTGCAAGCGCCAAGAGGGCCGATGCCGCGCCAGGGTCGCATGCCCAAGCCCCCCCGCCCGAAGGTGCGCTAGACCAGCACAGCCCGAAAACCAGCACAGCCCGAAGGTGCGCTAGACCCGAACTACGGCGGTGTTGGAAGCGCGGTCATGCAGGCCGCGCAGGTCCCGGTTCATCAGCAACGTCGGGATCACGGTCAGCAGCAAGAAAGTTCGCAAGAACCCCCAGAGCAGGCCGACCATCTTGCCGTCAAGCTTGACTACCCGGATCCGCATCAGCCGCTTGCCGATCGTGAAGCCCGTCAGCGCGGTCAGCAGGTAGTCCTGCGCCGCGAAGATGAGCAGCGTCCAGTACTCGACGTCCGGTCGCGCCGGCCTGATGAGGGCCACGACGATGAACGTGCAGAGCAACCAGTCGATGAAGATCGCGCCTATCCTGCGGGTCATGCTCGCGATGCTGCCGGGGCCGTTCTCGGGCAGGCCGAGACCTTCGCCTGGATAGCTGGGAGGTGTGCGGGCCGCGCCCATCGAATCTCCCGCACGGGTCTGGGTCACGAACTCACAGTACCCAGTCGGCGGAGTGGGTACGTAACCCGGCTGAAACATCTGGGACATGGATAGGAAACCGCGGGGGGCTAGCGTCTTCGAGATGCGCACGACCGCCGAGGTAACCAGAGGCGAGCGAAGGAGAACTGATGTTCACATCCGGCGATGAGGTTCTGCGGTACCTCGCGGACAACGAAATACAGTTCGTCGACGTCAGGTTCTGCGACCTGCCGGGGACGATGCAGCACTTCACGATTCCGGCCGGCGCGTTCGACGAGAAGGTGTTCTCCGACGGGCTGATGTTCGACGGGTCCTCGATCCGCGGGTTCCAGGAGATCCACGAATCCGACATGCTGCTGCTGCCCGACCCGACCACGGCGGTGGCCGACCCGTTCAGGGCGCACAAGACCCTGAACCTGACGTTCTTCGTGCACGACCCGCTCACCGGCGAGCCGTACACCAGGGACCCGCGCAACATCGCCAAGAAGGCCGAGGAGTACCTGCGCGGCAGCGGGATCGCCGACACCGCCTTCTTCGGCCCGGAGGCCGAGTTTTACATTTTCGACTCGGCCCGGTTCGCGACCAGCCCGAATGAGGGCTACTACCACCTGGACTCGGTCGAGGGCGCCTGGAACACCGGCCGGGACGAGGGGGGCGCCAACCTGGCCTACAAGCCTGCCTTCAAGGGCGGCTACTTCCCGGTCCCGCCGACAGACCACTTCACCGACCTGCGCTCGGAAATGGTCACCAAGCTGATCGAGTGCGGCATAGAAGTCGAGATGCAGCACCACGAGGTCGGCACCGCCGGCCAGGCCGAGATCGACATCAGGTTCAACAGCCTGCTGACGATGGCCGACAAGCTGATGCTCTACAAGTACGTCGTCAAGAGCGTCGCCCGGGCGGCCGGCAAGACCGTGACGTTCATGCCGAAGCCACTGTTCGGCGACAACGGCTCTGGGATGCACTGCCACCAGAGCCTGTGGAAGGACGGCGAGCCGCTGTTCTACGACGAGGTAGGCTACGCGGGCCTGTCCGACATCGGCCGCTATTACATCGGCGGGCTGCTCAAGCACGCGCCGTCGCTGCTGGCCTTCACCAACCCGACGATGAACTCCTACCACCGCCTGGTCCCCGGCTTCGAGGCCCCGGTCAACCTGGTCTACAGCCAGCGGAACCGCTCGGCCTGCGTCCGGATCCCGATCACGGGTCCGAGCCCCAAGGCCAAGCGCATCGAGTTCCGGGTGCCCGACCCGTCCAGCAACCCCTACATCGCGTTCGCCGCGATGCTGATGGCGGGCCTGGACGGAATCAAGAACAAGGTCGAGCCGCCGGAACCGGTCGACAAGGACCTCTACGAACTTCCGCCGGACGAGGCCCTGTCGATCCCGCAGGTGCCGGGCTCGCTGGAGAAGGTGCTGGACACCCTGGAAGCCGACCACGACTACCTGGTCGACGGGGGCGTGTTCACTCCTGACCTGATCGAAACGTGGATCAAGTACAAGCGCGAGCACGAGATCGACCCGATCCGCCTCCGCCCGCACCCGCACGAGTTCGAGATGTACTACGACTGCTAACTCGCAACTCCACGACTGCCCGGACGCGCCTCCCGCGCGCCCGGGCAGTTGCGCTAATTCAGGCTCGGCACGGAAACCGACGCTGACGATGAACGCCATCGCCCAATGCG
>DATNFM010000143.1:0-23349 GCA_035606435.1 Streptosporangiaceae bacterium
CCCGCTGTTGGCGCTGACGCTAGCTCCCCAAGGAACTGTCGGCGCCGCGACGAACCCGCCCACAAACGTCTTGTCCTCGTCAGCTTTGAGCTCCATCAGCGAGACGTAGTACTGCTCCTTGAGCCCGCTGCTTCCGGTGACCGAGGAAGGTGCCGCGCTGAGGCCGCTAACCCAGGAATGCCATCCGCTTTGGAAAGCATTCTCCAGGGTCTGGAACCCGCTGGTAAGCGACGCCGATGCGTCCGAAATCGCCGCTGCCTGGCTGGTGTCGAACGCCAGGGCCAGCGTGAACGTCGTGCTGCCGCTGGCGGCGACCGGAATCTGCGCGACCTGGACGAGATGACCGCCCGTGGTGGCCGAGGTATAGGTCGCGGTCAGCGAATGGCTGCTGGCCAGTTGCGCGCTGCCGTCGCTGGACGAACCCGCGTAGCCGGTCGTCGTCTGCGTGAAGCCGGTCGACGCCGCCAGCGCGCTCGACACCGTTCCGTTCGACGCGACCAGGTCGTTGCTGGAGGCGTCGGTGCCGCCGGTGTTGCCCATGCCGTCGTTGTTGAGCTGGGGCAGATAGTCGGCGTACAGGCTGAGCGGATGCGTGCTGAGGTTGGCGAACGTGGTCTGAACCAGCACGACGGAGCGGCTCGGGTCCGCGACGTAGGTCTTGGTGATCGTGTAGTCGCCGTTGGTCGCGGTGTTGACCTGCTGCCAGGTCAGCGAGGTCGGGTCCACCAGCGAGATCGCGTGGCTGGTGTTAGCGGTCTCGGTGTTAGTGAACGTCGAGCCGTCGGTGACGATGTACTGCAGGCCGAACGTGCTCGGCGTGTCCGTCTCCGGGTAGAGGACGTTCTCAAGCTCGCCGTTGCCCAACGTGTACCAGACCTTCGAGGCCGAGCCGAGCGAGTCAGCGAACGCCTGCAGGTTGGACTCGTTCCAGGTGGCGTTCGCTCCGGGAGCGCCCGGCGCTACTCCGGCCGCTAACGCCGAGGGAGCCGTCGCGAGCGCGGACGCCGCGAGCGCGGACGCGGCTAGCGCGCAAGCGGCCGTCGCAGCTAATAAGCCCAGCCTGATCTTCATGGTGTAGTCCTCCGCCCGGCAGCCGTCCCTATTGTCCACATTGACGCAGCGACGCGGGTCCGTCTACTAGCCCGGACCTCAGAACCAGGCCGTACGTCGATTCCGGCGGGCCGCGAACGCGTCGGCCCTGGTGAGCGGCGGCGGAAAGTTCATGCCGTTGACCACCGGCAGGCCCGGTGCGTAGCGCGCGACCGCGGCCGCGACCAGAGCCCGGTCAGCCCGCCAGCCGGTCATCTGGCGGTAGGCGTACCTGATCGTCCCGTCGGCGCCCGGAATCAGGTCTGGACGACCGGCGTCGATCATGTACCGGATCGAGTGCAACGGCCACGGCTGGGCCGCCCGGCCGTTGCCGGCCCGCGCTACCTGCGTGCTGCCCAGGCTCCGGACGCCAATGCACCGGTGCTTGTGCCGGGAGCGAGCGGTGGAAAAGAGTTCGGTGAAGAACTCGACCGCGCAGATCTGGCTCCACGGCACGTTGTCCTTGACCGATGCCGAGCCGAAATACACTCCGCCTTGATGCACCGCGAACGCCACCTGGCGGCGAGCCACTTTGCCCAGCTCAAAGACGCCCGCGCCAAGCAGGATGGCGGCGACGATCAGCGCGATCACGACACCGACGACCGGTTTGTGGACCGCGATGACAAAGACGATGATCGCCAGGCCGCCAAGCAGATAAGCCGCCGCACGCAGCAGCGCCCGGCCCCCGTACCGCACAACGTAGGCGCCCGGATCGAACGCCGGCCCGGCTTCAGTCATCGCACCTCCGAGATGATCAGATTAGTAGTCCGCGCACCAAGCGCCTAATAACTCGGACATGCTGCGGATTGGAGCCCAAAGTGCCAGTTGACCTGGGCGAACTGGTCGACGACCTAGCGGCCGAGACGGCCGTGACGACCAGCCTGATCGCCGGACTCGATGAAACGGGCTGGCGCACGCCGACTCCGGCGGCCGGCTGGACGATTGGCGACCAGATCAGCCACCTGGCGTACTTTGACGATGCGGCGGTGATCTCGGCCACCGACGCGGAGCGATTTGCCGCGGAACTGATGAGTGACGTGGAAAAGGGTCTGACCGCTGATGACGTCATGGAGCGATTTCGGAACCTGACCGGCCCCGAGCTGCTCAGCTGGTTCGGCCGGTCGCGTCAGAAATTGTGCGACGTCTTCCGCGGCCTCGACCCGGCGGCGCGGGTGCCCTGGTTCGGGCCGCCGATGAGCGCGGCATCGTCGGTCACCGCCCGGATCATGGAGACCTGGGCCCATAGCCAGGACATCGCCGACGCCCTCGGCGTCGTGCGGGACCCCAGCCCGCGACTGCGACACATAGCGCATATCGGAGTCCGGGCCCTGCCGTTCAGCTACCTGGCGAACGGTCGCCAGGTACCGGCCGAACCGGTTCGGGTCGAGCTGACCTCGGAAAACGGCGAACTTTGGACGTGGGGTCCAGCTGATGCCGCCAATCGCGTGACCGGCCCGGCGCTCGACTTCTGCTTGCTGGTCACCCAGCGTCGGCACCGCGCCGACGTGGCCGTCGATGCTACGGGTGCTGTCGCGGACTCGTGGCTCGGCATCGCGCAGGCGTTCGCCGGTCCGCCCGGACCAGGCCGACAGCCCGGTCAACATGAGCAGGCTGTCTAGGTTTCTCCTAGTCGACCAGGGAAGATACGCATCCGTATGACGGGAGAATCCACTAGCTTCTATGTTGCGAAATAAGACAGGTTTGACTGTCAGTCCGACAGATCTGTCTATCTAGCCCAGTGCAGTAGGGACATACTGAGAGTTATGACCACGCACACAAAGCGAGGCATGGTGCCCCGTTCGGATGTATCTGCCGGACGGCATGGCGACCGCGTCGGCGAGAGCCGCCAATCTTGCGGCCACCCGGCAGCAGCAATCTTGATGGGAGCTTGCGGCGCGACCGACTCGCCGGCGGCGACCATAGGACTCCAAGTGCGATCGGCATCTGGCTTCCCCCCTTCTGTTCCCGGTCTTCTCCTGGGAATGACGTTCTCACCACCCGGCTATGACGCGACGCCGGCCGGAATTCCTGTTTTTCTGATGACCAATTCGGCTGCTCGGGATGGTATGCGATGACCGAACCATTCACGTCAGATCCGCCAAATATGGAGCGCTCACAGGTAGAAACCGTCAATACCGAGCCGCTCCGGCTGACATCACTGCGAAGCGATGCGGATCTCATCGCCGCGGCTCGTAGCGGCGATGCGGAGGCTTATGGCGTTCTGTATCAGCGGCATTCGGCCGCCGCCGATCGACTGGCCCGCCAGATCGTCAAGCATCCCGCCGACGTGGATGACGTGGTCGCCGAGACGTTCGCGCGCGTGCTCTACGCGATCAAGCGGGGTCTCGGCCCAGCCCAGGCTTTCCGTCCTTATCTGCTGACCGCCGTCCGCCGGGTGGCCATTGACCTGCTACGGGGCCAGCGCAAGCAGGTGCCGACCGAAGAAGCGGACCTGCCCGACCCCGGTGAGCCGTTCTCCGATCCCGTGATCGCCGACCTGGACCGCTCGATCGTCGCGCGGGCGTTCACCTCGCTGCCCGAGCGCTGGTCCGCGGTGCTCTGGCATACCGAAGTCGAGGAAAGCAAGCCGGCCGAAGTGGCCGAGTTGCTTGGCATTTCCGCCAATGGCGTCTCCGCGCTTAGCTATCGGGCTCGCGAAGGGCTAAAGCAGGCGTACTTGCAGCTGCACATGTCTGACCATACGGACCCTGACTGCCAGCCCATCGCAACGAAGCTGGGTGGCTATGTCCGAGGGCGGCTTTCACGACGCAGCTCACGTGAAGTAGAAAAGCACTTGCGCAATTGCGCCGAATGCACCGCTGCCTATGCCGATCTCTCGGCGATTAACCACTCACTGCGCGGCGCACTCGCCCCGGTCATGCTCGGCGCCGGCGCGGCCGGCTACCTGGCCGCGGCGCATTCGGCCGCGGCGACCATCGCGGCGGCGACCAAGGCCGGCCTGGTCTCAGCGGCGGCGCTCGGCCACGGCTCAGCGGAAGCCGCGGCCGTCGCTCAGGGTTCCGCCGCAGCCGCCGATCACGGTGCCGCCGCCGCGGTCAGTCAAGCCGCGCCGGAGGCAGCCCACGCCGGTGCGGCTCAGCCGGTCGCGTCACATGTGTCAGCCGTTCGCGGTGCCGCCTGGCATCTCGCTGCGCGTAGCGCCGGCGCTACGCGCCGGCTCCTGGCGCACCGCCCCGCCGTGCCGATCGCCGCGTCGGCCGTCGCCGCCGCATCGATCACGCTGCCGCTGTGGCACCTGACCCATCCGGCCCTCAGCCATCCGGGGAGCGGACCGTCTTACGGGATCAGCCGCACCAGCCACCCCCACGGCGGCCCCGCGGCCGGCGGCCAGCCGGGCGGCCCGCAACAAAACGGCGGGCCGGTACCGAGCACCTCACCGCTCCCAGGATCCCCTGGCCACCCCGGGTCGTCCCGCTCACCAGGAGCACCTGGAGGACCCAAGGGCAAGCCATCGGGCTCACCGAGCCCGTCGAAGAAGCCCAAGAGCTCCCCGTCGAACACCCCGAGCCCGCACCCGTCCAGCTCGACCAGCTCAAAGCCGACCTCGCCGCCTAGCTCATCGCCGGCCCCGACGCCGTCGACCTCAAACCCCGTCTCGGTCGCGGCGAAAGCCCAGCTCGGCGTGTCGGTCAACGTGAACAGCGTGCTCAACCTCGGCGTCACGGCTCTGGTGAGCGTCGGAGTGTCCGACCCCGGCAACGCCTCCACCAGCGGCCTGACCACCAACATCTCGCTGCCCGCCGGGCTCTCGCTGCTAAGCCTGTCCAATGCCCCCGGCTGGTCGTGTTCTGGCCTGAACTGCACGCACGCCCCGATCGCGGCCGGCGCCACGGCGAACCTGTCGTTCAAGGTGCTCGTCGTCACCCTGTCCGGCTGCGGGAACTCGGTACTCGCCACCGCCACCGCCGGCTCATTGTCCGCGAGCGGCAATTCCGCCCAAGTCCAGTGCCCAGCCCCGCTGCTCTCCGGCCTGCTCCAGGACATCCTGAAGCCCTAGCCGACCGTCGGGCTAGGGAGTCAGTGCTGGATCAGACCGCCGACCCGGACCGGAGCGACATGGCCGGAGGCCGGCAACGTCCGGGCGAGGGCCAGGCCAACGTCGACCAGCGATGACCGTCGAAGGCGAGGGACGCGGTCGATCGGTGTCCAGACCACCTCGAACACATCGCCATTGGGCTCGGGCCGAAGTTCGCCGCCCGTGATGCGCACCTGATAGAAGATGCCGACATTCTGATGGTCGGCTAGGTGCCGGCCGGGAAGGTGCCGGCCGGGAAGGTGCCGGCCGGGAAGGCGGCGGCCGGGAACGTTCTGGTCGGGAAGGTCGGGCAATCGGTCGGCCGCCGGGATGGTCCGTGAGTCCACGCCCAGCAGCCGTTCCACTACGGCGTCACAGCCCGTCTCCTCGGCAACCTCGCGGATCACCGCGTCGAACGGATCTTCCCCGTGCTCGACCCGGCCGCCGGGAAGGCTCCAGTTGGCCTCGGTATCGCCAGCTAAAGGCGCACAGTGCGCCAGCAGCACCCGCCCATCCTCGACGCACACGGCATAGGCCGCCATCCGGAAGCTCACCCAAGAACCGTACGCGCCCAGCGCCAGCCCGTGCTGGGCGCGCGCAAGCGCTTCCGGTCCGCCGCTTCTGTCCTTCAGCAGCGACGCGTCCGAAACGGCCGGGACGAAGACTTTGCCACGGAAAATGGCCAAAATCCGCGGCCAAGTCTTCGTGTAACGAAAACTCTTCGTCAAAAATCCGGCAAATAGGACCGATTTCCTTGATCTCGAAGACTACCGGACGGCCGACGGCTAACTCTTCGCAATCTTGCCGACTGGGCAGGAAACCGCGCACCTTCGGTGCAAGATCACGGCGATTTACCCGCGTCTGCGCCGAAAAATCGTCGTGATCATGAGACTTGAGATGTATGTCCGATTTTCGGTGGTGAGTTTTCGCCTGACGGCGATTTTCCAGTGCATATTACGGCTAAATCGCCGTCAAGCGAATTCTCCACGTGATCATGCTCGGCGGACCGGACCGGACTTGAACCAGACCGGACCGGACTTGAACCAGACCGGACCAGACTTGAACCGGACCGGCCTGGCCCGGCCAGCGGGCGGGCCGCACTGCCTGATCAGGAGACTTCCGCCTGGTGGAGCGTTGACCGCGGAAATCCGCGGCAAGCACTCCGCGGAACGGAAACACGCCCCGAAACCCGGAGCAAACCTGGCTCGGCGTGTTCGCGTCCCCAGGCGGTGGCCCGGCGTTAGGCTGCTGCACCATACCGTTCCGCCGCACCCCCTAGCCGGAGCGTCAAGACATGCTAGTGATACACGGGTTCTGGCTTCCAGAACCTGGGTTGTGCCTATGGGCCGAGGATTCCGAGCTAATCGTCAAGAGCCGCAGCCAGGCCTATCGCTCGGCTCGGCCGCACCCCTTCGCGGCCGAACCAGGCGCGCTCGACGGCACCTATGCCGGAAAGGCCGGCGACGCGACACTGCTGCTGCCGTCGGTCCGCAGTGCACCGCTCGACTCGCCCGAGCTGGTCAGGAAGACGCCGCGGCCGCCGGCTCAGTCGCGCCCGGCCTTGCTTCCCTGGACCGTACCCGTCGTCTGCCTGGACCCGACCTCGGCTCTCATCGCCCTGTCCGAGCGCGCGTCCGGCCTTCGCTACGGCGCGTCGATCAGCTATCTGGCTGACCTCGCCGCGTTCGCGGGCGAACTGGTGTCGCGGGGCCGGCTGATTCCCGCGCTGGCCGCGGATGCTGACGGCGCGGTCGCGACCTGGCGGCCGGTGCTTTCCGGACCCGACGTCGTCACGATGCACGCGCTGACCAAGGCGATGCCCCCGGTCTGCCGCGCGGTGCCTGGCCAGGGCGATCCCGTTGAGTTGGTCACCGCGACCCTGGCCGCCATGGTGGACACGATCGCGCGCGGCGTCCTGTCCGCCGGGCCTGACCTGGTACCGGCCAGGCGGGGCCGACGTCCTGAGCGGCTTCCCGCTATCGAGGCCTGGCTTGAGGCGCTGGCCAGGCCAGAAGGCAGGTTCGCCGCTGACCCGGCCGAGCTTGACGCGCTCGCCGAGGAGCTAGCTGCCTGGGCGGATGTGGGCAGCGGCCGGTCCGGCCCGGCGCGGGCCACCTTCCGCTTGAGCGACGCCAACGCCGACGCCGACCCTAACGCCAACGCCAACACCAACGCCGACAGCCAGGACCAGGACGCGGCCGGCGGCCAGTGGGTGCTTGAATTCCTGCTCCAGTCAGAAAGCGATCCGAGCCTGCTGGTACCCGCAGCCCAGGCGTGGAGCGACGACGGGAGCCTGCGCCGGTGGCTGGCCAATCCGAGGGAGCTCCTGCTTACTGAGCTCGGCCGGGCCAGCCGGATCTACCCCGAGCTCGCCGACGGCCTGCGCCAGCGGAATCCGTGCGGGTTGGAATTGGACGCCGACGGAGCCTACCGGTTCCTGTCCGCCATCGCCCCGGCCCTTGACGAGGCCGGGTTCGGGGTACTGCTGCCTTCCTGGTGGGACCGGCGCGCCAAGCTCGGCCTCACCGCCTCCGCGCATACCCCGGTCGACGGCGTCGTGGACAAGGCCAGCAAGTTCGGCAAGGACCAGCTGATGGACTTCCGCTGGCAGCTCGCGGTCGGCGATGACACCCTCACCGATGCCGAGATCGCGATGCTCGCCGAGGCGAAAGCGCCGCTCATCCGGCTACGCGGGCAATGGGTCGCGGTCGACCCCGAACAGCTCAAGCGCGGTATTGAGTTCCTGACCCGCAACCAGCAGTCATCAGCCGGGAAGTCGGCGGCCGAGATCCTGGCGCTGGCCGCTGCGCATCCTGACGACCTCGACACGCCGCTCCCCGTCACCACGGTCACGGCCGACGGCTGGCTGGGCGAATTGCTGAATGGCGGCGTTCCGCAATTCCTGCAGTCCGCGTCGGTCAGCGAGCATTTCCGCGCGACGCTGAGGCCCTATCAACAGCGCGGCCTATCTTGGCTTTCCTTCCTCGCTTCGCTCGGGCTCGGGGCGTGCCTGGCCGACGACATGGGGCTGGGCAAGACGGTCCAGTTGCTCGCGCTGGAGACGGCCTATCGAGCTGATGACCCGGCGGCCGGCCCGACGTTGCTGCTTTGCCCGATGTCGCTGGTCGGCAACTGGGAGCGGGAGGCAGCGAAGTTCGCACCCCGCCTTCGGGTCTACGCTCATCACGGGTCGCAGCGACTGCACGGCCACGACCTCGCTGACCGGCTGACCGAGGTGGACCTCGCCCTCACCACCTATGCGACGGCGACCAGGGACATCGACGAACTTGCCGGGACGCACTGGAACCGGGTCGTTCTCGACGAGGCCCAGGCGATCAAGAACAGCCTGTCGCAGGCCGCCAAGGCGGTGAAACGGCTCGGCGCGAACCACCGGGTCGCCCTGACCGGGACTCCGGTGGAGAACCGGCTGGCCGAGTTGTGGTCCATCATGGATTTTCTCAATCCCGGCCTGCTCGGGTCATCCGAGCGGTTCAGGGCCAGGTACTCGATCCCGGTCGAGCGCCACGGCCAGACCGAGCCGGCCCGCAGGCTGCGCGCGGTCACCAGGCCATACGTACTGCGCCGGCTGAAGACCGACCCCGCCGTCATCGACGACCTGCCGGACAAGATCGAAATCAAGCAGTACTGCCAGCTCACCGGCGAGCAGGCCTCCCTGTACCAGGCCGTCGTGGACGACATGATGGAAAAGATCGACAGCACCGACGGCATCGAGCGCCGGGGCAACGTGCTCGCCGCCATGGCCAAGCTCAAGCAGGTGTGCGACCATCCGGCCCTGCTGCTGCACGACCGGTCGGCGATCGGGAGCCGCTCAGGAAAGGTCATCCGACTCGAGGAGATACTTGAGGAGATTCTGGCCGAAGGCGACAAGGTCCTGTGCTTCACCCAGTACACCGAGTTCGCCGAGATGCTCCTGCCGCACCTGTCGGCCCGCTTCGGCACCAACGTCGGCTACCTGCACGGCGGCACCCCGAGGGCACGCCGTGATCAGCTAGTCACCGATTTTCAGGAAGAAAACGGTGCGCCGGTCTTCTTGCTGTCGCTCAAGGCTGGCGGCACCGGGCTGAATCTGACCGCGGCCAACCACGTGATCCACCTCGACCGGTGGTGGAATCCGGCGGTGGAGAACCAGGCCACTGACCGGGCTTTCCGTATCGGTCAGAAGCGCAACGTCCAGGTCCGCAAGTTCATCTGCACCGGGACCCTGGAAGAGAAGATCGACGAGATGATCGAGGAGAAGAAGGCGCTGGCTGATCTGGTGATCAGCGACGGCGAGTCCTGGCTTACCGAACTGTCCACCGAGGATCTGCGCCAGGTCTTCGCGCTGTCGAAGGACGCTGTCAGTGAGTAACAGGTGGTATCCGCCGCCGGCCCGGCCTCGGGCGGTCGACGGCGGGCTTAAGGCCCGGAGCACGCGCGGCGCTATCGGCAAGACCTGGTGGTCGGAGCGCTTCGTCGGCGTGCTGGAGGACATCGGCCTCGGCAACCGGCTGGCCCGGGGCCGCAATTATGCGCGCCAGGGACAGGTGGTCTCCCTCGACATCGACGCCGGACTGGTCAGCGCGCTGGTTCAGGGCAGCAGGAGCCGGCCCTACCGGGTTCGAATCGGCATCAGGGCGTTCGGCAAGGGCGAGTGGGCCGGGCTGGAGGCAGATCTGGCCGCCAGCGCCTGGTACACGGCCAAGCTGCTCGCCGGGGAGATGCCAGAAGACATCGAAGACGTCTTCTCCGCCGCCGGGCTGTCCCTGTTCCCTTCCGCGGCGCCGGAGTTGTCGCTGGACTGCTCCTGCCCTGACTACGAGGTGCCGTGCAAGCACATCGCTGCGGCCTTCTACCTCCTGGCGGAGGCCTTCGACGAGGACCCGTTCACGATCCTCGCCTGGCGCGGACGCGACCGCGAGGATCTGCTTTCCCACCTGCAGGCAGCGTACCCAGGCGCCCAGCCAGCCGCCGACCAGATGGAACAGGTCGGCCAACCGCTCGACGCCTGCCTGGGCTCTTATTTCTGCCGGCAGGCAAGCACGCCGGCGACCAGCCCGCCGGTCACGGCGAGCGACGCGTTGCTCAGCCAGCTGCCGACCGTGAACCTGGCAGTACGCGGTCAGCCGCTAGCCGAACTGCTCCGCCCCGCCTACCAGGCCTTCGGAGCCGAAATCAGGGCAGACGTGCCGACCCGGTCCCGCGTTCCGGAGTGAATGCGGGATAGGTGCCTCTCCGCTAATGATCTCATTCGGTAACGATCATCATCCCCGGCCAGAGCGGCACCTATCGATCAGGATGAACGGCTCACGGCTCTACGCCCCAGACCAGAGCTCCATTGAGGTACAAGGTCACGGTCTGCGTGTCCTTGTACACGAAGCTCGGGTCTGAGATAAATGAGTAACTATCAGTCGTAATGAAGTTCGACCAGTTGACATGGTGGATCCGCGTCTGAATCTCTCCGCTGCTCTGGCCGGGAGCTATCGATCCGGCTGCGGCCGTGAAGCCGATCTCTAGGTACGTGTTTGCCTTAGTCACTGGCGAAGGCAAGACTACGAACTTGGCCGTAATGTTGCTGCAGTTCACCAGGGCATAGTCACACGCGAATACCAGCGGGTCGGCGGGAGTCTCATCGGTGAACCAGTACCGCATCGTCAGAGAACTCAAGGGCACGGAAGTCGTGCCGGTGTTGAAAATCTGAAAGTGCGCGTATAGCTGGTTGTCGGGATTGTCATTGTCATGTGAGCGGTCCTGGACTTTCAGCCCGGAACCGCTTGGTGCTGCCGGAACGGCACTGCCTTGTGCGGTCGGCACGACACTGCCTTGTGCAGCCGGAACGACGCCGAAGGCTAATAACGCTACGAACGCGCCGACTGTTAGCGCTAGCTTACTAGCAGCAGACATGGCTGCGTTTGGTCGCCGTTTTTCCATCCGTGCACTCCTTCCTGACGGTCACGGCACAACCCCGGCTTCCGAAAATTTATCGGGAGCCCGGGCACGGCCGCAGACCGCCTCATCAGGCTGGCCGACACCGGTCTAAAGCCAGCTCGTGATGATTCGCTTTCTGCGGTCGCACGGAGTGTAGCTCCGGCTAATCCCACAGCGAACGGACAGCGGATAGCCGGGTGATCCCAACGTCGGCCGATACTGCGGGCGACGTGCCATCCGCACACGTCAGGACGCTTATCAGCTTAAGCAGCGGCCGCGGCCGCGGCCGCGGAACGAATGAAAGGTTCACCGACGGGACCTGCGGCTGGTTCTTGCGTTCATTTCCGGCAAGGAGTAAGTACCGACACCGTGCCGGAGTCTCCGGGATCATGGAAGGCCGCCTGGACGGCGATATCACGGGTAAGTTCGTCGTTGCCGACGCCACAACGAACTTCCCCCGTGCTAGCCGGACAGCAGCCGATGCCCACAGCTACAGCAAAGCACTCTTGCCGTAGTTCCGTCCCCGGACGCTACTACAGTAGTGAGCGTTTGATGTCGTCCTGGCTACATCGACGCCTCGTTGGTGTAGTTCCTTCCTGGGACGCTACTGCAGTAACGGGCATCTGATGTTGCTGGCGGACGCCGGAAGGGCCCCGCGGGCCCGATGTGCGCTAGCGCCGCGGCACATCGGCTGCGCTTAGCGACTCAGGGCCGACGTAGCTGCCGTGGCAGCTACGGAGCGCCGACGTCGACAACGCAACGGTGGGAGATTTAACGCCTACTTGATCTTGTAGGCGTAGGGGATCGCTACTAGTTCGTCGCCTGTGGCCTGGCCGTAGGGCGGCACGGCCGCCACGTAGTCGTCTATGAACAGGTCGCCGCGCACGACGGTGCCGGATGCGCCCTCGGGCTTGATCCGCACGGTGACAACCGCTGAGTCGCCGGGCGCGAGCGTGAACGGAATGAACTGGGCAAGCGGGTTGAGCGAGGCCAGCCACAGGTCGCCAGTTCCGGAGGTGATCGACCGGTCGAAGGCCCGCGTAGTAGCGGTCATCGTCATCCGACCCTCGCCGCCCGTCACGCCTCCGTCCGGGTAGGGCCCGAATTCGCTGGGAGCCGCGAACCAGTTGCCGGCCCCGACCTTGCCGCCCGCCGGCGTGTAGCTGCCCACTGCCCGATTTCCGGTGACGGGCGAACTGACCAGGTCGGGGTCACCTTGGATCGGCCCGTAGTCGAACTCGATCGGCAGCGTCGCCTTAGCGGCCACCCGGACGCTGGAGGTCTGCGTCGGCACGAACCATTCCGGGACCAGGCCTTCTATCGGCAGCGGGAACGTCGGACCGGTTTCCGATGCCAGATCGATCGTGGTCGGCCTGACCAGCCTCGGATCGATGAAGTAGTCCTCTGACGCCGCGCCCGTGTTAGTGATCTTGACCTGGGCGGTGACCGGTACTCCTTGCGTGAGCAGCCTCTTCGGGCTGTCCGGCAGCCCGGTCGCGGTCGCCCTCGTACTGTCCAGTTCGATGTTTCCCATGAAACGTTGAGCGGTCGTGTCGCCGGGGACCGGACCGCTGAATTCGATGACCAGCATCCAGTTGCCGGGCACCGGGTCGAGCACATAAGCGGTCAGGGAACGGCCGTTCGCCTCCTCCACCGAGTTCTGGCCGGAACCGAGAGCCTGGCCATCGGGCGAGATCAGGTAGGCGCCGACCATCTCGGCCTTGTCCCTGGTCAGCGAGACGTTCGCGGTGACGCTGCGATGTCCGCGTCCGAGATGGAACTCGAAGTAACTGACCTGTCCGAGGCCGGGGGGACGGCCGTTTCCGCCGGTCAGCACCCCGCCGAAGGCGCCGCCATTGTTCAGGTTGACCATGGACCGCAGCGTCACCGGGATCGACTCGCTCTCCTGGCCCACGAAGCCATCGGTGCCGCCCAGGTCCGAGTGCAGCACGATCGATCCGGCGCTGTCGCCAGCCTCGGCTGGCAACTGGGCGGTGACCTGCAGGATCTGGCTCTGTCCAGGCGCCAGTTCGAAGGCGCTCGGCGAGACTGTCCCGAAGTTCGCGAATCGTTGAGTGGAGACCTGCCACCGCATCTTCCCGGCCGTTCCGCCTTGGAATGCGGTGACGCTGGACACCATGCCGGTCCACGTTCCCGGTACCGGGGCTCGCACATCGACGTTGCCGAAGTTGCCCATGCCCTGCGGCACCGAGTCGGCCGCGAACCGGCCGCGCGGGTCGATCAGGATCAGCCGGACGGGGGCGAACTGGCTGCCGACCGCACCCTCGTAGGCGATCGAGGCGTCGAGTCGCTTCATCCCCGGCCGAACGGTGAAGTGAAACTCGGCATAGTTGTTCGGCATGCCCCGGGCGTCGGTGAACTCTGGGCTCTGGTTGTCGGCGAGGCTGACCGAGCCGTGCTGGCTATCCTCGTCCGGTCCGAAGGTCCGCCCGGTCGCGGTGATCAACTGGGTGCTCGTGCCCTCGTTCGTCACCGTGACCGGCCAGGTGCGGCTGGTCCCGGGCTGGCCGGAAGCGCTGAGCCCGCCGCGCGACACCAGCAAGGTGTTCCCGACCGGGCTCGGCGAATCCGTGGGCGTATTTGTCGACTCGGCGAGCAGCACCGCCTTGTAGGTGTTCAGCAAGCCAGAGCCTTGCTCGCCGGCGGGCAGGCCGAGATCGGTAGCCGTGCTGGTCAGGATCTCCTTGACGATCGCCGGGCTCGGCGTACTGCCTTGGTGGGTCTTACGGTAGGCCTGGATGACCAGCGCCGCCGCCCCGGCGGTGAGCGGTGCCGCCTCACTGGTGCCACCGCTCAACTCGACCGGTGACGGATTGGAGTTGAGGTTGGAGCAGCCCTCGTAAATGTCCACATTGGTACTGCACGAGGCGAAGCCGAGGTCGCCCGGTGCAATCAGGCTGACGGTCCCGTTCGACTCCGTGAAGCCGCTTGAGCTGATCGCGCTGACGTTGTCGTCCAGCCAGCCGGTGCTCGCGAAGTAGCGGGCGCCCGCGTAGTTGGTTTGCGCGTAGAACCTGAACGTGGTGGAAGCCCCGACCGAGATCACGTGCGGGTCACTGGCCGGAGAGGCCACCGTGTTCGTGATGCCTGAGTCGCCGGAGGCGACCGTCACCGTGGTCCCCGCCGCGATCGCTGCGTCGTTGAACAGGTCGATGACGCTCAGCGCCGTGACATCGGGGAACGGGTTAGAGCCGAAGGACTCATTGATCACGTTGACGTGGTCGGTCTCGACCGCGTAGCTGATCGCCTGGAGGAAGTTCGACTGCAAGGTGGATTCGAAGGTACCGAAAACGTCGAGACCTACTAGCGCGGCCCCCGGAGCCACCCCCTCAATCCTGATGTTGCACGGCTCCGGGTAAGCCTGAGCCGCGAACCGCCGCACGTTGTACAGGTGCAAGCCCTGGCCGGCGATCGAGTTGGCGTCGATGAACGCCTCCGCGCCGTTGGTGAGCTGGCCCGGTCCGTCGCCGGTGAAGTCTTCGTAGTCACCGCCGAAGGCCTTGGCGAACACCGACCGGCCGTCAGGCCGGATGAAGTTCACGTTGTTCTGATCGATCCCGTCGGCGATGTAGGCGACCCTGACGCCGGCCCCTGTGATGCCGAGCGACCTGGCCGTAGCCTGGCCGGAGGTATCCGAAGCGGTGTGCGTCGTCTGCAGCGCCTCGGGGTCGAGGAGCGCTTTGCCGTTCGCACCGCAGGCCCGGGGTATCACATGCGCGATGAGCCGGTTCTTCGATGGCGCGGCCGGCCGCGCGGGACGGCGGGCCGCAAACGGCGCGGGGCCAGCCGAGGCGTTGTTGATCAGGACGTCGGGCGTCACTTCGGCGACCGCGGGATTGTCCCTGAGTCTCGCCGCTTCCCCCGACGACACCGTCGCGGCGAAGGCATCGACGAGTCGGTACGGGGTAATTCTCCGGGCGCGGGTCAGCTTCAGTTCTCGCAGCAACGGAGCCTGGGCGGAAGCGATCGCGGCCGACCGGGCCGATGAGGCGCGGGTGCCCGGCCTGGCCATGACCGGCTGGTCCCGCAGTACCACGATCACCCGGTCATTCACGTTCGCCGAGAGCAACGCGATCTCCCTGCTACTCAGCCGGACCGGCGTTGCTGGCGTGACTGGCCTGACGACGGTGGCTGGAGCGGCAACCGGGGCTGGAGCGGCAACCGGGGCTGGGGCGGCACGGGTGGCCGATGTCACCGACCGTGACGAGGTGGCCGGAGCGGCGTGAGCCGGGATTTGAAGTCCTACCGCGAAGGTGAAGGCGACGCCAGCGGCCAGGCCCGCCCTCGTTTTCCTGCCCTTAGTGCCCAGCCATGGCCCGCTACCTGCAACGTTACTCATCCAGCCTCGTCCCTCCGAGCGGGCCGAGATCGCCCGTCTCTTCGAGACTTACACAGGGAGGTTAGATGTGGAACAGACCAAATTTGCGCGATGTGCCATCTCGTGCCCCAGAAGTCAGTCTCCGGAGCACGAAGCCCGACCGTCACAGAGTGCACAGGGCTCGCCCGCAGGACGCCCCCGGGAACCCACAGTGCCAGTGCCAGCCCGGGGGACGACCCCCGGAACCCCCGCCGTGCCAGCCCGGGGGACGACCCCCGGAACCCCCGGACCGCGCCGGCGGTCAGTCGTCGGCCGAGGAAGAACGCCTGAGTTTCTTGGTCTTCGCGCGGCGCTGTTTGGCCGCCAGCCGACGTTCGACGGAGGAGCGAGTGGGCTTCGTCGCGCGCCGAGGCGGAGGCGGCGGTGCGGTCGCCTCGGTCAGCAGCTCCGCCATCCGCGCGGCCGCCGCTTCCCGGTTGCGCAACTGGGAACGATATTCGGACGCGGTGACGGTCAGAACGCCATTCGTGAGTCGTCCGGCCAGCACGGCCAGAGCCCTTTGCTTAAGCGGTTCAGTCAGCGCCGCCGACCCGGCCAGGTCGTAGCCGAGCTCGACCCTGGTGTCGGCGGTGTTGACCGACTGCCCGCCCGGTCCGGGTGATCTGGAGAAACGCCAGGTCAGCTCGTCTGCGGGGATCGTCGTACCGCGCACGGTGACGTCAAGGCTCATCGGTGATCAGTGCCTGCTGGCTTGCGTGTGGATCGAACGTTCGGGACGGCCAAGGATATCCGCAGCTCCCGCCTGGAACGGCAGGCCGGCCGTACAGCTGGGTATCAGACACGTAGAGTTAGAGCGCGGTCACATTAGGTGGCAATGGAGGTGTCCTAATGTCCGAAACGCTTCAATCGGAGAAGATCGGGCCGGTGGATGTCGCTGTCATCGCCTTCGAGGGCGACGACATCAATGGGTCTGTTGCTCCGGCTTTGACCGATCTGCAAGCGACCGGCACGGTCCAGGTCATCGACCTGGCTTTTGTCCGTAAGGACGCCAACGGGACGATCTCAATCATCGAACTGGTCGATGAACGGGTTGATCATGCGTTTGACCGGGTCATGGAGGCGCAGTTCGACCTGCTGAGCGAGGCCGACCTGACCGACATCGCCAGCGGACTCGAACCATCGACGGCCGCCATGGTGATCGTCTGGGAGAACAGCTGGGCGGCCAGGTTCGCCTCGGCGATCGCTGAGTGCCAGGGGCGGGTGGCCATGCTGGAGCGCATTCCCCGCGAGAACGTGCAGCGCGCCCTCGCCGCCCTGAACGACTGATCGGGCCCGCCAGCACACCTCCAGAGCCAGCAGTCACTGGCACCCAGACCGGCCTTGGGCATCGGCGCCGCCGACCAGCAGGGACTTCTGACTGGTATGCCAGAATATTCCTATGCCGCCTCCTAATGCCGAACCCACTAGGTCGTCGGCAGCCAGCGCTGACCCGCGCAGCACGAGCGACCGCTACCAGTGGATCGAAGAGGGCGCCTTCGAGGTCATCCCCGGCGTCTACCGGATCCCGCTGCCGCTTCCGTTCGACGGACTGCGCGCGGTCAACACCTACGCGATCGAAACCGCCGACGGCCTCGTCATGATCGACTCTGGCTGGGTGCTGCAGGAGACCAAGGACCAACTGGAACGCTCGCTGGCCAAAATCGGGGCCGAGCTCGGCGATATCAAACGCTTCCTGATCACCCATATCCACCGAGACCATTACACACAGGCGATAGCGCTCCGCAATGTGTTCGGAATGAAAATAGCGCTGGGTGAGGACGAGAAGCCCTCCCTCGACGTGGTGATGGGGCGGGACGCCGGGTTCCTGACCGCGCGTGGCGGGCAGCTCGCCCGGGCCGGCGCCCAGCCGCTGATCGAGAAGATGGTCGAGGCCGGCATGCAGCGCCCGGACGCGGACCTCGACTACGCCGAACCCGATGAGTGGATTACCTCGGGCCAGAAGTTCGAGCTCGGCACCAGGACCCTGGAGGCGATCGCGACTCCTGGCCACACGCACGGGCATGTGGTGTTCGCCGATTTCGGCGCCGGCCTGCTGTTCGCCGGGGATCACGTGCTGCCGCATATCACTCCGTCGATCAGCCTCGAAGCGGTGCCGCAGGAGCTGCCGCTCGGCGACTTCCTCGACTCGCTGCGTCTGGTCAGGCAGCTACCCGACCTGCGGCTGCTGCCCGCGCACGGCCCGGTCTCACCCAGCGTGCACAGCCGGGTGGATGAGCTGATCGATCATCACGACCACCGGCTCGCCGCGATGGTTACCCAGCTCGCCGACGGGCCGCACACGGCCTACGAGATCGCATTGGCGGTCAAGTGGACCTCGCGGAACCGCGACCTCACCGACCTGGACCTGGTCAATCAGATGCTGGCGGTCGGCGAGACCGAGGCGCATCTGGATCTGCTCGTCGCCCGCGGCCAGGCGCAGGCCTACCTCGACAACGACATCAAGCTCTACCGCCTGCCGCCGACGCAGCCAGTGCCGGTGCCGGTGCGGCCCAGCGCCTAGTCCAGGGCGGCGTAGGCGACCGCGATCTCGGCGGCCAGCCCCGCGTTGTCGGCGATCAGCCGACGGTTGACATCGACGCTGCGCCCGTCGCTTAGTTCCTCGATCAGCGTCAGCACGGCCGGGGTCACGGCCTGCCCGGTCACACCCGCCTCGCTGACCTGCCGGACCGCGTCCTCGATCAGCTCCTCCAGGTCCAGCCCGCCGCGCTGGCCCGGGTGGGCGGGGGGTGCAGCGGGCCGCCCCAGGAACCCCCCGTCAACCGGAGGCCGCCCGAGCAACAGCCCGCCGGACGGGTTGACCCCCCAGTGCGTGCTGGCCACCTTCGCCACTTCCTCGCCCGAGCTGACGACCGCGGATACCGGCGGGCCGCCGTCGGCGGTGTAGAACAGCGGCAACGTCGGCGTCCGCCAGCCCAGTACCGGCACCGCGAGCGTCTCGAGCAGCTCGGAAGTGGCCGGCACGTCCAGGATCGACTTGGCGCCCGAGCAGACCACCAGCGCCCTGGTGCGCGCGATCTGCAGCAGATCGGCCGAGATGTCGAGCGAGGTCGCGAACCCCCGGTGCACGCCGCCGATCCCGCCGGTGGCCATGAACGAGATTCCCGCGAGCCGGCAGACGGCGAGCGTGCCGCCGACCGTGGTCGAGCCAAGCGCTCCCTGCACCACGCACGCGGCCAGGTCCCTGGCCCCGACCTTGCGCGCGTCCGTTCCCGCTTCGGCGAACCGGTCCAGCTCACTCGCGTCGAGACCGACCCTGAGCTGCCCGTCGACGACCCCGACCGTTGCCGGAACGGCGCCGGCCGCCCGCACCCGGTTCTCGGACTCCTTCGCCGCCGCCAGCCCGCGCCCGGCCGAGAACCCGTGCGAGACCAGCGTCGTCTCCAGAGCCACCACCGGCCGCCCGTCCGCCAGCGCGGCGGCGACCTCGGCCTGAACTCGCAGGTCTAGCCCGGGTGGTGGGTGGGGGGTGTAGTGGGTGGGACCCCCCGGAACCCCCCGCTGCGTCAGCGTCACGGCATCGCCCCAATCTTCGCCACGGCCCTGGCCGCCGCCTGCAGGCCCAGCGCGACGCCGCCGACAAGATAGCCGGCCGCGAACGCGTCGCCCGCGCCGGTCGCATCGACGGGCTCCGTCGAAGCCGCCGGGTAGTGCCGACCGTTGATCAGCACCCCGTCCGCGCCGAGCTTGGTCACCACCAGACCGTCTACCGCACCGACCAGCTCCGTCTCGGCCTGGTTGCCGAACACCACGTCCGGTGCCAGCTCGGCCAGCAGGCCGCGGAACGCAGCCACCCCGAACTCGGAGATCGCCGCCACCGACGACAGGTCGACGCTGATCCTGGCCGGGCGCCCGGAGCTGGACCGGCCTCTGGCTACCTGAGCCGCCGCCAGCGCGGCCCCGCGCACCGGCTCGCTGGTCAGGCTGTAGGCGGGCAGGTGCAGCCAGGAGCAGTCATCGAGCCAGCCCGCCTCGATCGCGCCTGCCTCCAGCAGCGGCCCGACGCCCCGGTCGGTGAGCATGGACCGCTGGCCGCCCCCATCGGACAGCGCGACGATCACCCCGGTCCGCCCCTGCACCGCCGGCCCGACCAGTTCGATCCCGCGACCGCGAAGCTCGCCGGTCACGAGCCCGGCCGCCACGTCGGTCGCCGTCGCCGCGATCAGCCGGCTCCGGCCGCCCAGCGCCACCACCCACGCGGCCACATTCGCGGCCTGTCCGCCGAGGCTGAGACTCGTGCTCGCCGGCGTATCGGTATCGGCCGCAAGCGCGCCCGACAGGCTCACGACAACATCCAGGTGCGCGTCCCCGAGCACGCAAATTACCCCGTTCACCAGCCGCAGCGTAACGTTAGGCCAGCGAGGGGAGTAGCGAGAGGCGGCCGATGAAGCTCAAGCTCGACCTGCACGACATCTACAACCAGGGCAGGGACATCGACAAGGCGCTGCAGGACATCGTCGACGAGGCGGTACGGATCAAGGCGCCGATGATCGAGATCATCCCCGGCAAGGGCTCGGGCCAGCTCAAGAAGCACGTGCTGCGGTTCCTGGAGCGCAAGGACATCAAGGCCCTGTACCACCGGGTCGAGAAGGACTCCAAGAACTTCGGCCGACTATTCGTACATTTTCGCTGGAAATAATTGCGCCGGCTTTCTACCTGGCCTCCCGAGCCCGGTCAGCCGCCGCCACCATCCTCGTCCACTTAGCCCTGGTTCCGAGCACATAGCCCTGGTTAGCGAGAGCAGAACTAGGATCAATCGGGCAAAATTTGTCGCCAACCAGGGCTAAGTCGTCGCAACCAGGGCTAAGACGCGCGGACGGCGGAAACAATCGACGAGCGCCTTCACTGCCACCGACGCCCAGCCCAGCGCCGTGGTTGACTACGCCCCGAGCCCGGTCAGGCGCCGGCTGACTCGGCTTCTACGAACTTGCGGATCAGGTCGGGAACCTCTTCGACCATGTGGATGATGTAGTCGACCTCGCCGTCCGGCCTACTGACCGGAAAGTTCACCGTGCACCAGTAACGCTCCATGTAGGTGCCAGGATGCTCTGGCACTTCTACGTCGTAGCGTTGCAGTGGCATCATGTCAGGCTCACGGGTGTCGACCACCCTCCGCAGCGACTCGCCAAGGTTGCCGGGGCCGAGGACACCGGGTTCGGACGGGTTGTCAGGAAACGCCTCGAATAGAAAATGACCGACGACTTCTTCGCGCGCTCTGCCTGACAGCCGCATATGGGCGGTATTCGCGTCCATAATCATGAAATCTGTCGTCAAGAGCACAACCGGAGTAGGGAGATTCCGAAATACCGACACGTAGTCGATTTGATCAGCATTCACTGCCGCGCCCCCTGAACTGGCTCGATTCTGAACCCTCCGAAAAGGATTATCTACCTTCCCAGGCGAGGCCGATTACTCGCGCGGGAGTTGTTTGCCATGACGAGACTCGGCTCTGGGCCAGGCTTGCGAACCCTGGTCATGCTTTCTTCTTCTGGAAGGTCTTCTAGATAGCGCCGCTGAGCGGCCAGTGCGATGCCGGCGGCCGCGTGCCACCCGCGTACCGCCAGCGGCGGCTTGCCGTGCCGTGGCCGGTAGTCGCGCCGCGTCCAGCCGTCGGGCTGTTCGCTGCAACTGGCGTCAGGCAACAGCCAGGCCAGTAGCCTCACCGATCCCCCGATTCATCCGCGCGCCCTGCGGTGTTGGCCCGGGAGGACGACCCCCCAGAACCCCCTGCGGCGTGCGGCACAAGTAACCGCCAGACGCATCACATCCAGCGGTAATCCCCCGATTCCCCGCCCCGATCGTGTCACTGCGGGCCGGCCGAGTCCAGTAGCCAGGCTGCGGTCAGACGCAGTAAACGTTTGTTCGTCGATGTACCCCTCTGCCCTTATTGGATGGCAAGATGACGGCATGAAGATACTGATCAAGCTGGTCATCACGGCCGTGGCCGTGTGGGTGGCGACGCTCGTGATACCGGGCATCACCCTGCACGCCCACTCCACGGCCGGGAAGATCGGCACTCTTGTTGTAGTTGCCTTGATTTTCGGCATCATTAACGCTGTTTTGAAGCCGATAGTTAAAACTATTGGATGTCTTGCCTACGCCATCACCCTCGGGTTGATCAGCATCGTGGTAAACGGCCTGCTGTTCTGGCTAGCGAGCTGGGTCGCGGGCAAGCTGAGCCTGCCGTTTCACATCAAGGGCTTTGTGCCGGCCGTGCTCGGAGCTCTGCTCGTCGGCATTATCGGCTGGGTCCTGAGCCTGATCGTCGACCGCGACGACGACTGACTTCGGCAACGAACGGCCGCGGCGCTTTCCAGCGTCGCGGCCGTTGTCGTTCTCGCGAGCGAGCCCAGCCGAGCGGGTCAGGGCAGCTTGGCCAGGCCGAGCCGGAATTCGCGCGCGGTCCAGTTGGGCCGCTTCGCCATTGCTGCGAGTTCGGCGACCAGCGCGGGCGCGTTCACCGTTCCCACGCCGCTGGCCAGGTCATAACCGCGCCGGGCGGCGGCCCCCTTCACCCTGAACAGCCTGTTCCCCGGCCCCTGCCGGAACGACACCGCCGTGTTGCCGCGAGTCACATCGACGATCCCGCGAGCGCGCGCAGCCGACAGCAGGTACAGGTCCGGGTTCAGGAGACCAAGCCTGCGGTGCGCCGCCTGATCGGCCAGCGCCACGATCCCGGCGAACTCCGGCGTCGCCTCACTCGTGCCGCACGTCGGGTACCACCCGGCGGGCTGGCCCTTGAAGCTCTGGTACATGTCGACGCCGCCATTGCAGGCGCCGCTCATCGAGATGTCGGGAACCCCCCGGTGGGAGCCGACGATGCCGCGCACCCTGGACTGGTAGCCGGGCCGGGCGAAGATCACTGATCTGCCGCCGCCGCTCGCGAGCGGATTCGGTCCCCGGTCACCGAAGATGAACTCGTTCGTCGCCGCGTTGTAGGTGTCATTCCAGACGCTCGCGGGGCGGGTCGCACCGCGGGGGTTCCCAGGGGGTCGTCCCCCTTGGCCGGCACCGCCCCGTGCAGTCAAATGCAGCTGCGTGCCGCCGACGCCGGTGACCAGCGGGTCGCTGTCCGGCCAGGACGTGACCGGCCTGCGGAAATAAGTCGAGCCGTCGTACTTCACGTCCGCGGCACCGCTGTCACCGGACGCCGCAAGCACGGTCACCCGGTGCCGGTACGCGTCCTTGTACGGTCCCCGCAGCGACAGCAGGCGGCTCGGCTTGGAGAAGCTCTGCTCGGTCGTGCTGAAGCTCTGGCTGATCACGCTGCCCAGGTGACGGTCGATCACGTACTTCTCGGCCTTCACGATCGCCGGGAAGCCGGTCCGGCCCTCGTTCTCCGAGGTCGGCGTCTCGACCAGCAAGATGCGGGCGCCGGGCGCGATCGCGTGCGCGTACTCGACGTCCAGCTCGGTTTCCCCGGCCCAGCCTTCCCGGTCGTCGTTCGCCCGGTACGGCGGGACCTTGCCGGCGGGCTGGATGATCCTCAGCGACGGCGGGGCCGGCAGTCCGGCGGCCTTGTCGAAGACGGCCAGGTCGCGCGCGACGGCTGGCGAGCCGTACGAATCGACGATCACGATCGTCTGGCCCTTGCCCGTGACTCCCCGGCGGTACAGCGCCGGCAGCCGATAGGCCCGCTGGACCTGTCTTGGCAGATAGCAGGCGATGCCGAAATGCTTCTCGCAGAAGGCAGTGGTGGGCGGCGCGGCCTGGGCCCCGACGACGTGCCGGTAGTCCGGGCTGATCAGCACGAGCGGGCGGCCCTGGCCCGCGGCGGAGTCCGAGCCCGGGCCCGTCAGGGGCCCCCCGAGAGCAGCGGACAACGTGGACGCTACGGCTGCGACCACGGCGAACGGCGCTCGGCGCATTAACTCTCCCGGGGCTGGTGAAGGGGCGGGCGGGC
>DATNFM010000144.1:0-3110 GCA_035606435.1 Streptosporangiaceae bacterium
CGTGGGGCGGCATGCTAGCCATGCAGTACGTCCTCGACCGCCAAAGGGACCAGCCCGAGCTGGACAGCCTGATCATGTGCGGCAGCCCGGCCAGCATGATCCGCTGGGTCAGCGACTGCACCGAACTGCTGGCCGAGGAGACCGAGGAAACCAGGCGCGTCATCCGCGAGCACGAGGCGGCCGGCTTCACCCACTACTACCTCGAGCCGCTCGAAGCCCTGGCGGACCGGCGCCGGGTCATCTTCTACGACCAGCTCGGCTGCGGGCGCTCGGATCGCCCGGGCGACCTCTCCTTGTGGAACGTGGACCGGTTCGTGGCGGAGCTCGCCCAGGTCCGTTCGGCCCTCAATCTTGACCGCCTGCACCTGTTCGGCAGCTCCTGGGGCGGCATGCTAGCCATGCAGTACGTCCTCGACCGCCAAAGGGACCAGCCCGAGCTGGACAGCCTGATCCTGTGCGGGAGCCCGGCCAGCATGATCCGCTGGGTCAGCGACTGCACCGAACTCCTGGCCGAGGAGACCGAGGAAACCAGACGCGTCATCCGCGAGCACGAGGCAGCCGGCTTCACCAGCTGTCCCGAGTACCAGGCCGCCATCCTGGGCTTCTACCGCAAGCACGTATGCCGCCTCGACCCGTGGCCGGCCGGCCTGGAGCGCTCCTTCGCCGAAGCCGGCTACGACGTCTACAACACCATGAACGGCCCGAGCGAATTCACCGTCACCGGAACCCTGAAGACCTGGGACATCATGGACCGGCTACCGGAGATCGACGTCCGCACGCTGCTCGTCGGCGGCCGCTACGACGAATGCACGCCCGGTCATCTGGAGGAGATGCACCGCCGGATCGCCGGCTCGCGGCTGGCGATCATCAAGGACGCCTCCCACCTCTGCTTCGCCGAGCAGCCCGAGGCGTTCAACCAGGTCATCAATTCTTTTATGACCTAACGGACCGGGCGCGTGCCCCACCGCCCGCTACCCGTCCTGGCCGGCTGGCGTCTCCGCAGGGGCGTCAGGCGGATGAGACGACGATGTGCTTGACCTCGGCCATGTAGCGGTTGGCCGTCGCGGCGGCCTCGTCCTCGGCGCTCCCGGCCTCGCGCGCGAGCATGTACGCCGCGTACCAGTCCCACCAGTCGTGCGGCGGGGCGACCGCTTCGAACGAGCCGTGATGGATGGCCGTGTCCTTCAGCAGTGCGGCCCGGGCGGCGACGTCGGGGGCCCATTCCCGGCCGGGGAGCCGGGTCGTGATCTCCTGGAGCAGCCAGACGTTGCCGTCTGGATCACTGAATGACGCGTAGTTGACGTACGAGCGCGTCTGGTCCGGGTCGGGACCAGGGACGCGAGACTCGAGTTCGCCGGCGTGGCCGGGCTTCCTCTCGTAGTGGTACACCTCGCTGACGTCGGCGCCGTGCCCGATGAGATCGTCCCTGGCGGCGCCGATGTCCTCGACCGCGAGGATCAGCCTGACGGGGCCCTGCGCCTCGACCGCGGCTAGGCCCTGGCCGAAGTGGATCGAGCACTGTGAGTGCAGCGGCGTGAACTGCACGATCCGGAAGTCGTCGCCGACGGCGAAGTCGGCGTCCAGTCGCCAGCTGAGGCTCTGGTAGAAGCGCTTGGCCCGGTCGATATCGGAAACGGGCACGGTCACGACCTCGAGGTTCATGTCGACGGCCGCCGGTGCGGTCGTCTCGGTGGAAGGGGTGCTGCTTACGTCGGCGCTGGTCATGGTGGCCTCCATTGATCGCTGTCGGCACCAGCGTCGCGCATCGTGCCGTCGGTTCGCGCCCGTGGAGTCCCTGGCCGGGACCCTGGCACCGGTGCGCGGCCCAGTGTCCCCAGTGCTAAAGTTGATTAGCGCAACTAACGACTATGCGAGAGGAAACGGGTGCGGCGCCTCGGACTTAGCCCAGGGCGGATGGTCTCGTCGCTGCACCAGCGCAACTACCGGCTGTTCTTCTTCGGTCAGCTGGTCTCGGTCGCCGGGACCTGGATGCAGAGCGTCGCGCAGTCCTTCCTCGTGCTCGACCTGACCCACAGCGGAACCCAGCTCGGCCTCACCAGCGCGGCCAGGTTCCTGCCCCTGTTCCTGTTCGGCCCGATCGGCGGGGTGTTCGCGGACCGGATGGACAGGAAGCGCGTGCTGTACGTGACCCAGACGCTGTCCGGGCTGCTCGCGGGGGTCTTCGCCGTCACCGTCGGCACGCACAGCATCCGGCTCTGGATCGTCTACCTGCTGGCCCTGGCGCTCGGCTTCGTCAACGTCTTCGACAACCCGGCCCGGCAGAGCTTCATCTCCGAGATGGTCGCGGACAAGGACCTGCCGAACGCGGTCACGCTCAACTCGGTCGCGATGAACATGGCCCGCGTGTTCGGGGCCGCGCTTGGCGGGGTGATCGCCGCGGCCATCGGGCTCGCCCTGTGCTTCACCGTCAACGCGCTCTCGTTCGGCGCGGTGCTGGTCTCGCTGGCCGCGATGCGCGGCTCCGAGATGTTCCCGGCCAAACGGGTCAGCAGGCAGAAGCGGCAGGTCCGGCAGGGCCTGCGTTACGTGCGGAGCACGCCGGAACTGTTCATCCCGCTCCTCATGATCGCGGTGATCGGCACGCTGGCCTGGGAGTTCCAGGTGTCGCTCCCGCTGATGGCGAGCCAGGTGTTCCACGGCGGGGCCGGCTCCTACGGGGTAATGGCCTCGGTCATGGGCGGCGGCGCGGTGGTCGGCGGGCTGATCTCGGCGGCCCGCTCCCGCCCGCGCGCCCGCGCCCTGTGCCTGGCCGCCATCGGCTGGGGCATCGCCATCCTGGCCGCCGCGGTGGCGCCCAGCATGGCCCTCGAACTGGCCGCCCTGGTCTTCGTCGGCTACGGCAGCATCACGTTCAACTCGCTGGCCAAGACGACCCTGCAACTGGCGGCCCGGCCGGAGATGCGCGGCCGGGTGATGGCGCTGTGGGCGCTGGCCTGGCTGGGTTCGACGCCGATCGGCGGCCCCATCATCGGCTGGGCCGGCCAGGCCATCGGCGCACGCTGGGCCCTGGTCATCGGCGGCCTGGCCACCCTAGCCTGCGGGATCCTGGCCCTGCCCGCGCTGACCCGGATCGACCGCCGGGCCAGCCG
>DATNFM010000145.1:0-23765 GCA_035606435.1 Streptosporangiaceae bacterium
AAGACCGGGGCTGTCCACATGGCGGCGTTACGGGTTCGCCACGATGGCCGCGGCCAGTACGTCTGACGAGATATTGGCGCCGCAAGAGATGACCGCGATCGTCCGGCCAGGCCGACGGCGGGCTGCTCGCAGGCCCGCCGCGATGGCTACTGCGGCCGAGCCTTCCACGAGCTGATGCTCAGTATCGATCATGAGGCGCAGGGCCGAACGGATTTAGCCTACTGTGCCCTGGCCCGCGACGACGTACAGGTCGTTGTACGGGCTGATATAAGGGAGCTGATCACGGTCGGCCAGATCCCGGGCCAGTTTCTCGGTTTCGGCGGGGCCCTGGCCCAGGGCGACCTTGACCGGAGACGCTCCCTCAGGAACGCAGACGATGCCGGTCCCGCCGAGCGCACCCAGGGCGTACGCGAAACCGGCTCCATGGTTACCGGTCGACGCCGTGATGACCCCGCCGTGTCTTTCCTTCATACTCAGGCTGGACAGCTTGGCAAGCGCGCCGCGGACCTTGAATGACCCCGTCTTCTGCTGATGCTCGCACTTCAGGAGTACCTCAGCACCATGATCCGCAGCTCGGAACGAAGTTAGGGGAGTAACCGTTACGTGGCGGTGGACCGTCTCGGAGACGTTCCGGGTAGCCGCCGCGACCTGCTGCGCCAGTGCCGACAATTCGCTCATGTCCAGTCAGGGTAACCGTAGGCGGGAACGGGCTCCTTCCCGCGATCACCTCGCGGGATCAGCCGCGTGAAGACCGGAGTTGGCCACTGAAGTTTCCCTCCGGAGGTAGCGCAGTTGGCGGCTGAGCACTGGGCGGCGATCCTTTCGGCCGCGTCGGGCAGGAACGGCGCCAGGTGTCCGGCCAGCTCGCGGCAGGTCTCGATCAAGGCCGCCAGCACGGCGTCGAGCAGGGCGGCCGCCTCGCCGTCGCCGCCCCGCTCGGCCTTCACCAGGCGCCAGGGCTCGGACTGGCTGATGTACTTGTTCGCCTCGTCAGCGATCGCGACCACCGCCGCGGTCGCCTGACGGAAATCGCCGTCGGCCAGCGCCGAGTCGATGAGTTCTGCCGCCTGGCGACGCGCGCGTTCCAGCCGCCTGGTGCCTGGCAGTTCCCGGCCGTTCGCGACGGGGACGAGGCCATCGCGGTACTTGCAGACCAGCGCCACCACCCGGTGCACCAGGTTGCCTATCCCGTTGGCCAACTCGTCGTTGGCCCTGGCGATCAGCCGGTCGACCGTGAAGTCGGTGTCGCCGACCTTGGCGACCTCGCGGAGCAGCCACCACCTGAGCGCGTCGGCGCCGTAGTCGTCGATCAGGCTCGTCACGTCGATCGCGTTGCCGGCCGACTTGCCGATCTTGGCGCCATCGACGGTGATGTAGTCGTGCACGAATTCCTCGGTCGGCAGCGGCAGTCCCGCCGACAGCAGGATCGCGGGCCAGTAGACCGCGTGGAACCGCACGACGCCCTTGCCGAGCAGGTGCACCCGGCGGGTCGAGTTCGTCCACCAGCGGCTCAGGGCGGCACCGCCGGTTCCGTAGTCCAGCGCCGAGATGTAGTTCCCCAGCGCGTCGAACCAGACGTAGATCACCTGCCCGGGATCCCCGGGGACCGGGATGCCCCAGCCGTGCGCCCGGCCGACGGACCGCGAGACCGAGAAGTCTTCCAGCCCGCCGTCGATGAAGCCAAGCACCTCGTTGCGCCGCGCGGCCGGCTCGATGCGCAGCTGGCCAGACGTGATCGCCGACCGCAGCCGATCGCCGTACCGGGTGAGCCGGAAGAACCAGTTCTCCTCGCTGACCTGCTGCGGAACCGTGCCGTGCTCCGCGCACCGGCCGCCTGGCAGTTCGGTCTCGGTGTAGAACTGCTCGCAGCCGACGCAGTACAGGCCGGTGTAATGCTTGGGATACAGGTCGCCCGCCTGCTCGCACGCGCGCCAGAGCCGCTCAACCGCCGGCCGGTGCCGCGGGTCGCTGCTCGTCGCGATCGCATCGTCGGCCGAGACAGACAACTGCGCCGCGAGGTCGGAAAAGGCGGCCGCGTTGCTGTCGACGAACTCGCGGACGCCGACGCCGGCTGCCTTCGCGGCTAGCACGTTCTTCAGCGAGTTGTCGTCGGTGCCGGTCTGCAGCCGGACCGCAGCGCCGGCCCGGCGATGATGCCGGGCGAGCACGTCGGCCTGGACGAACTCAACGGCGTGGCCGAGATGCGGCCGCCCGTTTACGTAAGGGATCGTCGTGGTCAGGTAGATGGCGGTCATCGGATCCTCCAAAGTCGGGACCCGACAAGCGCGGAAACGAATCAAGGCCCCGGATCAGGGCCTTGGTTGCTTGATCAGCGCAGAGCTTTTTGCAACACAGCTAGATCAACGCATAATTATGCGGCCCCGTGAGCGGGGCATCATCGGCTGGCTGGCTGCGCGTCGCATAGCCACATGATAACTTCCGTCGGCCCGGAATGGTAACTTCATTCGCCCGGCGGATAATCAGTGAGTTAAAGGGGTTCGTCCTCCTTCGGGGTCAAGGAGCGTAGATGGCGCGCGCGGTATGGGACGGAGACGGCATGGTGCGCCGGGCGCTCCGCTCGATCGCCGGTGATCCGCAACTCGGTACCTCGGTGCTCTCCCAGCCGCAGATCATGACGAATCTGCTCAAGGACCTGCTGCCCGATTCGCCCCGAGAGTCGGCGCTGCTGGTCTCGGCCGCCCAGTGCGGGGTGCCCGACGTGCTGCAGGGCCATCTCGCCGAGGGCATGGACCTCGGGACCGCGTCCAGGCTCACCGCGGCCTGGTTCGGCCGCCGGATGCCATTCACCAAGGACGCCTGCAACTGGGTAGTCGCCGAACTCGCGATCGCGCTGGGCGTCGACCCGTCGGCGCTGGCGCAGGCCACGCTGCCGGACACGGTTCCGTGCTCAGAGGCGACCGATGACTTTGGCGGGGACGACGAGGACGAGGCAGGTGTCATCGTCGCCTGGGGCGACAACGACGAGGGCGAGACCGACGTGCCGCGCGGGCTGGACAGCGTGCTCGCCGTGGCGGCCGGCTGGTACCACAGCCTGGCGGTGACCGGCGACGGCAAGGTGATCGCCTGGGGCAGCAACGCCCGCGGCCTGACCGCTGTTCCGGCCCGGCTGGCGGGCGTGACCGCGATCTCAGCCGGGCGGTACCACAGCCTCGCCCTGACCGTCGCCGGCACGGTCACGGCCTGGGGCGGCAACGGCTACGGCCAAAGCGAGGTGCCGGCCGGCTTGTCCGGCGTCACCTCGATCGCCGCCGGGGCCGACCATAGCCTCGCGGTGGCGTCAGGCAAGGTCGTCGCCTGGGGCGGCGACGGGTACGGCCAGGCCCGGGTGCCGGCCGGCCTGCCCGAGGTGACCGCTGTCGCCGCCGGTACGGGTCACAGCCTCGCGCTGACCGAGTCGGGGACCGTGGTCGCCTGGGGCCTGGGCGACTTCGGCGAGACCTCGGTGCCGGCCGACCTGGCCGAGGTCATTGCGATCGCCGCCGGGGTCAACCACTCGGTGGCGGTAACCGCCGACGGCAATGTCGTCACCTGGGGTCGAGACGACGCCGGGATCATGAACGTCCCGTCCGGCGTAGCCGACGTCGTAGCCATCTCGAGCATCGGCACTCACTGCCTGGCGCTGACCTCGGCCGGCTTGGTGTACGCCTGGGGCAGCAACGACTGCGGGGAGTCCGACGTGCCGCTGACCGTGTCCGGCGTGACCGCTGTGGCCGCCGGTTACGGCCACAGCCTGGCGGTCATGCCCGAGTAACGAATTCCGCCAGCCGGGCGGACTGGTCCAGCCGGCTGCTCTCGTGCATGTACATCATGTGACCGGACTCGTAGTAGGCGAACTCGATGTTCTCCCGCAACTCGGCGGGCACCGCGAGGTGCGCGAAGTCGTGCTCGGAAGCGAAGTACGGGGTGGCCGCGTCGTAGTACCCGCAGGCGACGTGCACCCGCATGAACGGATTGACCCGCATGGCCTCGGCGAGCTTGTCGAGCACGTGCAGGTGCTGGGCCTCGAACTCCTTGAACGACCAGGGGTGCACCCGGTCGGTGAGCACCTCGTAGAGCAGATCGCTGTGATAGCCAAGCTCGGCCCGAACATAGTGGTTGAGCACGGCGGCGTACGGGCCGGTGATCGCGTCGATCGACGGGTCCGTAGTCCAGAGTTCGCGGCCGTAGTCACTGTCGGTCCCGGTGAACCGCCCGTCGATCCGGCCGACCGTCTTGCGTTCTGACCGCAGCAGCTCGGTCAGGAACCGGATGTGCTCGGGCCGCAGGTTCACCGCGTCGACGTACTCGGTGGACAAGCCAGCTAGCGAGGCCACCTTCTCGACCGCCGCCGTCCGCTCCTCCTCGCTGGCCCTGGCGCCCAGGCCGAGCACCCGCCGGTACTCGCCGTTGGCGTACTCCTGCGCCTCGTCGAGCACCTCGCGCAGCGGCCGGTCGCCGTGCTTGCCGTGGTAGTTCGCGATCGCGGCGTAGGTCGGCAGGTAGTTCACGTACGCTTCGTCGTTGCCATTGGTGAATTCGACCGAGCCGCCGTCGAGGAAGGTGGAGATCAGGATCAGGCCGTTCAGGTACAGCCCGGCCCGCTCCTGCAGGTACCGCGCGATCCCGGCCGCCCTCGTCGTCCCGTAGGACTCGCCGCACAGGTACTTGGGCGACATCCAGCGCCCGTTCCTGCTCGTCCACAGCCGGATGACCTCGGCGACCGATTCGATGTCCGCGGTGTAGCCGTGGAAGTCCTTAGACTTCTCGCCCTTGGCGGCCCGCGAGTACCCAGTCGACACCGGGTCGATGAACACCAGGTCGCTGTGCCGCAGCAGGGTCTCCTCGTTGTCGGTGATCCCGTACGGCGGCGGAAGCAGCGCGCCAGCGTCGCCCATCAGCAGCCGGCGCGGCCCGAGCAGCCCGAGATGCAGCCAGATGCTCGCGGACCCCGGACCGCCGTTGAACGCGAAAGTCACCGGCCTCGGGTTGGGCTGGCCCGGATGAGACTGGCTCTGCCCGGCGTCGGGGTCGAGCACGTAGGAGGTGAAGAAGATCTCGGCCTTCGCCGGCGCCCCGTCGAACTTGTCGTCCGTGTGCCCTTCGAGGCGCAGCACCATCCGCCCGGCCGTCGCGGTATAGCTGAGCTCGGCCCCGTCGGCGGTGATCGTCCGATGCGTGGTTACGAGATCGTCCGCCGGCTCGCTGGCCTTGCCACGGGAGTCATCGTTCTTCTCCGACTCGCCGTCCTTCTGCGGCTCAGTCTTGGTTTGCTCAGCGTCCGGCATCTAGTTCTCCTCAGCATCATTCACGGGCGATTCCCGGCCCGGTCGGATGCTAGCGGCTCCTGGCTTAGGCATGGCTGGCCGGGTGCTGGGCTCGGGTGAGGGCACGCGAAATGGAGGCGGCGATGTCAGGGAGGGGGATGCCCCCGTCGGGATGGTGGGGAGCGCGGATGCGCCGGGATAGTTCGCCGTCATCGGAGATCTCCAGCGCGCCCCGGTAGGGCCGGTCCTGGTTGGTGACGGTGAGGACAGGACCAGTGTCGACTCCGGTCTGGGAGATTGTGGCGGCGAAGCCGTAGAGGTACAGGGCATAGCGGATTGGCACCGACTATCCCTTCGGTGGTGTGTCTATGGTCGTGGCCTCTAGGCGAAGGGGCGGCGGGAGGCACTCGCGGCCGCGTCAACCAGGGCGCGGAACAGTGCGTGTTCCGTGCTCGCCTCGGGATGCCACTGCACGGCGACGGCGAACGGGTGCGTTCCCGAATCCATTTCGAAGGCCTCGATCATGCCGTCCTCGGCCCAGGCCGTGGCGATCAGTCCGTCGGCGAGCCGGTCGATGCCCTGGTGGTGATGGGTCGGCACGGCCAGGGGGCCGGGGCCGATGATCGCGGCCAGGCAGCCGGATTCGCCGACCTGCACCTTGTGCTCGCCCATTCCGTTGGGCACGGGGGAGTGCCCGTCGTGGCCGACGGCGTCGGGCAGGTGCTGGATCAGCGTCCCGCCCAGCGCCACGTTCATGAGCTGCATTCCCCGGCAGACACCGAGCACCGGGATGCCCGCCCGAAGCGCGCCGGAGAACAACGCCAGTTCGGCCGCGTCCCGTTCTGGCCTGATCACCCTGGTGTGCGGGTCGCGCTCGGCGCCGTACCGGTCCGGTTCCACGTCGGGTCCGCCGGAGATGATCAGGCCGTCCAGCCGGTCCACCGCGTCCTGGACACCCGGCATCGGCGGCAGCAGCACCGGCACACCGCCGGCGCCCGCGACGGCGTCCAGGTAGGTCTGCGGCAGCAAGGTAGCCCGCAGGTCCCACACGCCCCACCTGGCCTGCTCACAGTAAGCACTGATCCCGATCACTGGCTTCACGAAGAAGTCCCCCGAACTAGTAGCTAGAGAGGTGTCACGTACGCCCCGGCGATGCCGCCATCGACCAGGAACTGCGACGCGGTGATGAACGAAGAGTCATCACTTGCCAGAAATGCTACCGCCGCAGCGATTTCGTCCGCTTCGGCGAACCGGCCCATCGGCACGTGCACGAGCCGCCGGGCCGCGCGCTCCGGGTCCTTGGCGAACAATTCACGCAGCAGGGGCGTATTCACCGGACCGGGGCAGAGCGCGTTGACCCTGATGCCCTCGCGGGCGAACTGCACGCCCAGTTCGCGGCTCATCGCAAGCACGCCGCCCTTAGATGCAGTGTAGGAGATCTGCGAGGTTGCGGCTCCCAGCACGGCGACGAACGAGGCGGTGTTGATGATCGAGCCTCTGCCCGCCACCCGCATGTGCGGGATCACGTACTTGCAGCACAGGTAGACCGAGGTCAGGTTCACTTCCTGGACCCGCCGCCAGGCATCGATCCCGGTCGTCAGGATCGAGTCGTCGTCCGGCGGTGAGATGCCGGCGTTGTTGAACGCGATGTCGATCCGGCCGTAGGCGGCCGCCACCTCGTCGAACAACCGCTTGACGTCGTCTTCGCTGGCGACGTCGGCGGCGATGAACCGCCCGCCGGTCTCGGCCGCCGCCTGCTTGCCCGCCTGCTCGTCGATGTCGACCGCGACGATCTGCGCTCCTTCGGCCGCCATCCGCTTCGCACTGGCCAGCCCGATCCCGCTGCCGGCGCCGGTGACGACAGCTACCCGGTCCTGCAAGCGCTCCATGAAGTCCCCCCTAGTCCCTTCAAACCCCAATTTTTCGTTGTCAGCTCAATCACGCGTTGGCTATTCAGTCGCTATGAACACGTTCTTGGTCTCGGTGAACGAGTCGAGCGCGTCCGGGCCGAGTTCGCGGCCGAGACCGGACTGCTTGAACCCGCCGAACGGGGTCGAGTACCGGACCGAGGAATGCGAGTTGACCGAGAGGTTTCCGGTCTCGACCCCGCGCGAGACCCGGATCGCGCGACCGACGTCGCGGGTCCAGATCGAGCCCGACAGCCCGTACGGCGTGTCGTTGGCGATCTCGATCGCCTGCGCCTCGTCCTCGAATGGCGTCACGGTCACGACCGGCCCGAAGACCTCTTCTGTGTAGGCCCGGTCGGCAAGGCTGATCGGTGCGAGCACGGTCGGCGGATACCAGTAGCCGGGGCCTGCTGGAATGTTCCCGCGGATCGCCACTTCCGTTTTTTCATGAACATAGGAAGAAACATGGTCGCGGTGTTTTTCCGAGATGAGCGGCCCCATCTCGGTGTCCGCCAGCGTGGGATCACCGACCTTGACGCCCATCACGGCCGGCTCAAGCAACTCCATGAACCGCTCGAACGCGCTGGCCTGCACCAGGATCCGAGATCGCGCGCAGCAGTCCTGCCCGGCGTTGTCGAAGACCGCGTACGGCGCGGTCGCGGCCGCCTTCTCGATGTCGGCGTCCGCGAACACGATGTTCGCGCTCTTGCCGCCGAGTTCCAGCGTCACCCGCTTGATGTGCTTCGCACAGCCGGTCATGATCTGCTGGCCGACCTCGGTCGAGCCGGTGAAGACGATCTTGCCGACGGCGGGGTGGTCGACCAGTCGCTGGCCGACGATCGAGCCCTTTCCCGGCAGTACCTGGAACACGCCTTCCGGCAGTCCCGCAGCCAGCGCCAGCTCACCGATCCGCATCGCGGTCAGCGGCGTCATCTCGGCGGGCTTGGCGATCACGGCGTTCCCGGCCGCGAGCGCGGGCGCCATTCCCCAGGACAGGATCGGCATGGGGAAGTTCCACGGCACGATCAGGCCGACGACGCCGATCGGCTCGTGAAACGTGACGTCGAGGCCGCCGGCGACCGGGATCTGCTTGCCGATCAGCCGCTCCGGCGCCGCCGAGTAGTACTGCAGCACGTCACGTATCTGGCCGGCCTCCCAGCGGGCGGCGCCGACCGGATGGCCCGAGTTCGCCACCTCGAGCTGGGCCAGTTTCTCACCGTGGGAGTCGACCTGCTCGGCGAAGGCACGCAGCAGTCGCGCCCGGTCACTGGGAGAGACCGTCCGCCAGGTTCGCTGCGCCGTCACCGCCCGGGCAATCGCCGCGTCGGTCTCTTCCGCCGACGTGCCGGGGACGGTCCTGACCTCCTGCTCGGTCGCAGGATTCAGCACGACGTAACCAGACATAAGCTGTGCTCCTTTTCGCCTCCGGCGCTGCGCGCCTTTGGCGAGGGCCTCCGGGCGCCCATAGGCGCCGTCTTCCCTCCTCGCTCTGGCGCTTCGCTTTGTCGCTCGTCAGTCCAGACGGCACCGCGCCCTCCGGATAACTCGCGAGTCGGGCGTCATTACAGTCGCTCGAAGCCTCGGCGCAGCTCCCAGTCCGTGATCGCCGAATCGAACGCCGCTAGTTCAACCTCGGCATAGTTCGCATAATGCCGGGCGACCTGGACCCCGAACCATTTTTCCGCATATTCGCCGTTTTCCCACAGATCGAGCGCGGACCTGAGCGTGTGCGGAACCTTAGGCCCGTCGTCGATGTAGGCGTTGCCGGTAAAGGCCGGCTCGAGCGGCAGTTCGTTGTCGATGCCGTGCAGCCCGGCCGCGATCATGGCCGCGACCGCGAGGTACGGATTAACGTCGCCGCCGGGGGTGCGGTTCTCGACCCGGAGCGAGTGGCCGTGGCCGACCAAGCGCAGCGCGCAGGTGCGGTTATCCACGCCCCAGCGGATCGCGGTCGGGGCGAAGCTGCCCGGCACGAAGCGCTTGTAGGAGTTGATGTTCGGCGCGTAGGCCAGGGTCAGCTCGCGCATGGCGGCCAGCTGGCCGGCCAGGAAGTGCTCGCCCAGCTTCGACAGGCCGTGCGGGCCGTCACCGGCCATGATCGCTTCACCGTCAGTGGAGCGGAATGACAAGTGAATGTGGCAGGAGTTGCCCTCGCGCTGATTGGGCTTGGCCATGAAGGTCAGCGACATGCCCTCCTGGGCCGCGATCTCCTTCGCGCCGGTCTTGTAGATCGAGTGGTTGTCGCAGGTGGTCACGACCTCGTTGTAGCGGAACGCGATCTCGTGCTGGCCGGGGTTGCATTCGCCCTTGGCCGACTCCACGTACATTCCGGCCGCGGACATGCCGCCGGTGATCCGGCGGAGCAGCGGATCGATCCGGGAGGTCCCGAGGATCGAATAGTCGACGTTGTACTGGTTGGCCGGGATGAGGTTCGCGTAGCTCTTGTCGCTGGCCTGCTCGTAGCTGTCCTTGTAGACGACGAACTCAAGCTCGGTGCCGGCCAGCGCGACCCAGCCGCGCTCGGCCAGCCTCGCCACCTGGGCTTGCAGGATCTGCCTGGGCGATGCCACCACCGGCGATTCGTCCAGCCAGGTCAGGTCCGCGAGCACGAGGGCGGTCGCGGGCAGCCACGGCACTCGGCGCAGCGTCGAGAAGTCGGGCTTGAGCACGAAGTCGCCGTAGCCGTGCTCCCACGAGGACATCTCGTACCCGTCCACGGTGTTCATGTCCACGTCCACCGCGAGCAGGTAGTTGCAGCCCTCAGCGAAGTGATGCACGACTTCGTCGAAGAAGTACTCAGCCGACAGGCGCTTGCCTTGCAGCCGGCCCTGCATGTCGGTGAACGCGAGCGTGACCGTGTCGATCTCGCGTTCCGCCACCGCCACCCGGAGTTGTTCCAGGGTGAGCATGCCGGGCCGGCGGTGCGCGCCGGTGCCGTGGCTGTGCGTCATAGTCAGACCTCGAGTTCGCGCTCGATCGCGGCCAGTTCCTCAGCGGTGCCCTGGACCTTAGGACCGGTGAACCAGTTCTTAGCCGACACGACCCAGTAGATGCCCGCGAATCCGAGCACCACCACGACGGCCACGACCGTGTAGTTGAAGTTGGCGCCGGTGATCGGGCTCGCCGTGGGCAGCATGAAGAGAATCGTAATGAAGATCACCCAGATAACGGCGATCCAGCCGATCAGATAGCTCCATCGCCCGAGATGCCAAGGACCGCGCTGGAAGCTGTCGCCTTGACGCAGCCGCAGGAACGTCGGCATCACGTACGCGATGTACAGGCCGATGACCGCGATGGAGGTCACGGCGGCATAGGCGGTTCCGTTCCACAGGTAGGGCAGGCCGAGGATCAAAGCGCCGCCGGCAGCGAGCCAGATGGCGTTGGTTGGCGTCCTGGTCCGGTGGTTCACCCGGTGCCAGATTCTCGATCCCGGCAGCGCGCCGTCCCGCGAGAACGCGTAGATCATGCGCGAGTTAGCGGTGACCGATGACATGCCGCAGAACAACTGCGCGCCGATTACCACGAGCAACAGCAGCTTGCCGGTGGTCGCTCCGGCCGCGTCGACGAAGATCTGAGCCGGCGGCACCAGCGCACCGACTTCGTTGGTGTAGTTCTGGATCGCGAACGTGAGGCCGATCAGCAGGACCCATCCGGCGAACAGCGAGACGACGATCGACATCACGATGCCGCGTGGCCCGGCCGTCGCTGCCTTGTGCGTCTCCTCGGTCATGTGGGCCGACGCGTCGTAGCCGGTGAAGGTGTACTGGGCCAGCAGCAAGCCGAGCAGCAGGACGTAGAACGTACTGTGCCAGCCGGTGTTGTTGACGATGCCGGTGAAGACCGCCTTAGCCGACTGGTGGTGGGACGGGGCGATTGAGACCACCACGACGATGAGCAGCACGCCGACTATGTGCCACCACACGCTCACGTCGTTGAGCAGGGCCACCAGCTTGATACCGAACTGATTCAGCAGGCCGTGCAACAGCAGCACGCCCGCGAAGATCAAGATGGTCACCCAGTGGGCCGTGGACACGCCCCACTGAATGTTCAAAAACGCGTTGACGAAGAACGCCGCGCCGAAGTCGATGCCGGCGGTGACCGCCACCTGGCCTAGAAAGTTGAACCAGCCGGTGAACCACGACCAGGCCGGCCCGCTCGACTTAGCCAATTTCGCGGCCCAGTAGTAGAGGCCGCCAGCGGTCGGGTAGCTAGAGCAGACCTCCGCCATAGCCAGACCGACGAACAGCGTGAGGACGCCCACGATGGGCCAGCCCCAGACGATGATCGCCGGGCCGCCAGTGTTCATGCCGAAGCCGTACAGGGTCAGGCAGCCGGACAGGATCGAGATGATCGTGAACGAGACCGCGAAGTTGGAGAAGCCCGACATGCGCCGCCGAAGTTCCTGGGCGTATCCAAGCTTGTGCAGTTCCTCTTCGTCACTCAGTACGGCGGGGACCGTTGGATCATTGACCGCCACGGTGTGCTCCTAGCTTTGTGCTCCTGGATCTGGCCTGATCCGGCCGGACCGGGAGCGGGTCTAGCCGAGTCGGGCTTTTAATGGTCTAATAACAGACCAATTGATGGTCTTGTCTCACCTGGTGTCAAGAGGTCGGACAAAGAAAGATCGCCAAGTGCCTGAGGACTCCGGCACGCGGGTTAGGGGAGGCCCGCGTGCCGGACTTTGGCGCCTCGATCCGGAGGCCGTGACTAGTGAGCACAGACTCGTGAGCACAGACTCGTGAGCACAGACTTAGTGAGCACAGACTCGTGAGCACAGACATAGTGAGCACAGACTCGTGAGCATCGACGTGGACCTCAGCGCGGTGCTTCGCCCGGTTCGCGAAGGCAACGCGTTCGAGGAGACGGTCGAGCGGTTGCTGACGATCATCAAGCTGGGCTTCGTCGCACCCGGCGAACGGTTCCCGCCCGAACGCGAGCTGGCGGCCCAGCTCGGTATCAGCCGGCTGACGCTGCGCGAGGCGATCGGCGAACTGCACCAGGCCGGCTACGTCGAGTCGCGGCGGGGCCGGCTGGGCGGGACGTTCATCACCTACACCAGGCCAGCCCCGAGCGTCGAGGAGTTGCGTCGGCTTGCGGTCGAGGACGGGCAGAAGCTCACCGACGCCCTGACGTTCAGGTTCGCGGTCGAGACCGGCGCGGCCGACATGCTGGCCCAGCAGTTCGATCCGGCGTCCCCGTCGGCCGGAACGCTGGAGGAACAGCAGGCCCAGCGGGAGGTGCTGCTGACCAGGCTGGCCGACGTGAACGCCGCTTCCGCTCAGGACTACCGGCGGCTTGACACGCTGTTCCACCTCGCGATCGCCGAGCTGACCGGCTCCAGCTTGCTGTCGAGTGCCTGCGCCGATGCCAGGATGCGGCTGAACGACCTGCTCAACGCGATCCCGGTGCTGAAGCTGAACATCACGCACGGCGCCGCCCAGCACGCGGCGATCGTCGACGCGATCCTGGCTGGCGAGCCCGAGCGAGCCCGTACCGCCGTCGCTGAGCACCTGGCCGGCACCGGCGCCTTGCTACGCGGCTTCCTCGGTTAGCTGGGCGCGATCTGATCGAAGCCGATGACCAGGTGCTCGGGGCCGCGCAGGTTGTAGTTGGGCTTGTAGGCCAGGGAGTCTGGGTCCAGTTCGGGATCGATCAGCCTGGTGGCCAGGGCCCGGAGCGCGATCGTGGCTTCGAGCCGGGCCAGCGGGGCGCCGAGGCAGAAATGCGGACCGGCGGAGAAGGCCAGGTGTTCGCTAGTGCCCCTGGTGATGTCGAAGGTGTCGGGGTCGGTGAAGACCGCCGGGTCGCGGCCGGTCGCCGAGAGCAGCAACAACAGGACCGCACCGTCCGGCTCGACCAGGCCGCCGGTGGCGACCCGGCCGGTCAGCTGGACCGGCGAGTCGTAACGCAGGGTCTCCTCGACGGCCTGGGCGGCCAGGCCGGGATCGGCCGCCAGCACGGCTAGCTGATCGGGGTTGCGGAGCAGGGCCAGCATCGCGTTGGAAATCAGGCCGACCGTGGTCTCGTGACCGGCGACGAGCAGCAGCACGCAGGTGGAGATCATTTCATCCAGGGTCAGCCGCTGGCCGTCGTCCTCGGCCCTGATCAACTTGGTCAGCAGATCGTCAGCCGGGCTGGACCGCCTGGCCGCGATCAGCTCGGTGAAGTACTCGCGGAATTCGGCGGAAGCCTGCTCGGTCTGCGCCAGCTCGGCCGCGTCGACGGTGCCGAAGCTGGGCTGGACTGAGTGCGCGAGCTTGGCCGACCAGCCGGCGAACGTGGCGTGATCCTGTGGCGGCACACCGAGCAGTTCGGAGATGATCCGCACCGGCAGCGGGTAAGCCAGCGCGCTGACCAGGTCGAACTGGCGATCACCGGCCTCGCCGGCCGCGGTCAGCAACTCCTCGGTGAGCTGGCTGATCCTGCCCGCCAGCGTCGAAATGACCCTCGGGGTGAATGCCTGCGAGGCCAGGCGCCGCATCCTGGTGTGATCGGGCGGGTCCAGCGACAGGAACGACGGCGTACCCCGGCCCCTGGCCTGACGGTCGTTCGACAACATGGATTGGTTTCGTCTGCTGCTCGCCCTGGGATCGCGCAGGATGCGCGAGCAGTCGGCGTACTTGCCGTAGACGACCAGCGCGCCTTCCAGTTCGGTGAACGGCGATGCCTCCCGCATCTTGGCCAGCTGTGGGTACGGGTCTGGGATCACCGCCGGATCGGCCAGGCTGATCAAGTCAGCGAGGGTCGGCGCGGCCTGATCGGTGGTCACGGACGCGCTCCCGCCTCAGGTACCCCGATCGGGTTCGGGAACGGCAGGTCAGCCGCGCAGGCGACCGCGATCGGCCGCAGAATCTCGGCTAGCTTGGCGGCCCGCTCCTCGTCCTGCCACGGCCTGGCCGCCGCTGCGTCGGTGCGGTGCTCGACATCAGCCGTCAGCGCCTGTCCGTCTGGCGTCTGCTGACCGTCCCGGGTGAGCAAGCCCCTGGCAACCAGGCGCTCGGCCGCTTTCTCCCACTCCTCGTCGGTCCAGCCGCGTACCGGCTGGATCTGCGCTCGCGGAACCTTCTTCGCCGCCTGAAGTACGACGGCCTCACAGCCGTCGATGTCGCTGGCGAGCAAGGCGGCGAAATGAGCGTCACCTCGGTGCTCCCGGAGCAGGGTTGCCGCGTGCCAGAGCCTGGCGGTCGGCTCATCGGGCAGCGGCAGCGCCGCATTCGCCGCCGCGAGTACCCGCCCCGCGCAGTCCAGCTCGCCGACGGCAGCTGCCAGCAGGTCAGCGGCCAGCGGGACGTCGGCATCGGCGCCGGCCAGCAGCCGGTCCAGCGCGGCCACCGCGCCGGCCAGCCGGACCGCGAGCGCGTCCGAAGGCGAGATCAGGTCCCAGACCGCAGGCAGGGCCCGGGTGACCATCGAAGGCGCGAAGTTGAAGAACGAGGCGATGACCGGCGCCGCCGTCACCGGGCCGAGCGGCGCGCTGCGGCCGGAGAAGTAGCCGCGCCAGAAGCCGCGAAGTCCGGCATCAGTGAAAGCCGCCCTGGCCTCTGGCGAGAAATAGGTGACCGCGTGGACCGGCTCAAACAGCGTCCACAGCCGACGGGCAGTTCGATCCGCACTCCGCATTGCCACTCCCACAGCTCGCAACTCCCCACAGTAGGCGCTAAGCCGACATTACGCGCCGACGCTACCGGCGAGTAGGCTGCGGGTGCGGGCGACCCCTGTTGTCAGCTACACGGGGTAGGGATCGGGGTCGCGCGCATAGACGCGGCCGTGGGGTGCGGTCCAGACCAGGGTGCCTGGTTGTGGCTGGTGGAGCTGCCAGCCGGGTGCTTGCTTGGCCCGATGGTGCCTCCTGCACAAAGGCGACAAGTTACAGGGACAGGTGCGGCCGCCCTGGTCGTACGGGGTCGTGTGGTCGAGGTCGCAGCGCTCGGCGGGCCGCCGGCAGCCGGGGAACGCGCAGGTCCGCTGCCGGATATTGACCAGATGGCGCATCAGGCCCGGCGCTCGATAGGCACGGGTCTGGCGTTCGTGGGTGCAGGTGCCGCACTCGATCGGGGACGGCTCGATTTCAGCGAGCCAGGCCAGGACCGAGCCCGGTTTGATGCCGGGACTGGCCCGAGCACAGCCGTGGGAAACCGCTCTGCCGTCCGGGCCGGTAAACGTGACACACCACTGAACCTTTTTGCCGGCAGCGGCCAGGCTCTCAGCCAGGTCACGACAGTCATCGGCAGCGAGCGGGCCGTACCCGGCGGCTTCGCCCGGAGAATCAGAGGAGCCCTCCCAGGCCGTCAAGGGCATCGTCAGGTTGACCGACCCGGACAGCGAAGCCAGCTCACCGGGGGCCGGTCGCCACCGTCTCGCGGGCGGACCGTCGTCTGGGGGTTCGATCAGGGTGTCCAGGTTGCGGCCGGTCAGCAGGGCGCTGAACGCCACCGCCCGCAGTTGCTCAAGGCTTCCCGGAACACCGGCATCCTTGAGCTTGCGCGCGATCGCAGTCAGCCTCTGATCAACGGCGACCACCTCACTGGCCGCCAGCTCCCGGCCAGCTATCGCCGCATTGCCGGAGACCTCTGGCCATACTTCGACGCGAGCATCACGACGGGCCCGCTCAGCTCGCCGCCGGTCCCGCTCCTGCTTCGATCCCGGGATCGTCGCGAGGATCAGCGCCCGGATTGCCGCCCGGAGTTCACTCGTCGTCATCTTCTCGGCCGGACGAATCAGCACGATCGCGATAGCCCGGGCCTCGACTCCGGTCAGCAAGACCAGCTCCTGGGCAAACACGATCGCCCTGGCCCGGTCGATCCGGCCCGCCCGCAGTGACTTGACCACCATGGGAAGCCGGTCCAGTTCTCTCGACAGGCCCAGCAGGTCATCCGCCGCCCGGCTCGTCAGCACGAGCGCCGCCGCCAGTTCCTCAGAAACATGCTCGCTTGCGCGTGACGATCCGGGCCTGCGGGCCTGATGACGCCGACGCGAATCCAGCTCGGATACCGCGGTCAGCTCCAGCGCCGCCTGCCACGACGACAGCCGCCGGGCGGCCAGCAGGACACCGACGAGCTCGTCATCAGACAGCTTTCCCAGACCACCGGTGAACGCGTCAGCGGTGAACCCCGCCAGTTCCGGGCCCGGGGCCAGGGAATCGAGCGAACCGCCAGCCGCGAACCCGACAGGCGGATCCGACGGCACATCATGGGTAAACCCAGCCCCCAGCGCCTCCGGCCCCGCAGGATCTACGTCGGTCTCATCAGGTGGATCAGGCCAGAGCCCGAACATCTCCGCCTCTGAAGGTTCCTCCCGATCCAGGTCACGCTCCAGCTCGAGCCATTCAGCCTCAAGCCAGTCCGGCAACTCAGGCGGGTCAGCGTCGTCCGGCTGGGTAGGTAACCCGGATCCGGGCGCCGGTCCTCCGACCGGTGGTAACGACATCGGCAGCTCCAGCGAGATTCAAGCTCGGCAAATTTTCTCCCACCATAAACACCGGGTCTGACAGTCAACCGAAACGCCCGAGCCAACGCCCGCCCGCCGCCAAGCGGTCCGAAGGGGGGCGGTTTGCGGGTCGGGAACGAATTACGGCACAATGATGTTGTGAAAAACGTGGGACAGCACGGCCAGGCCGGCACAGCAGCCGCTCAGGACCCTGGGAGCATCATGCGCTCCAGTGGTGCTGAGCAGAGCACGCGTGCCCGCGTTGCCCGGCTGATCCTCGAGAGCGGACCGGTGACCGCCGCTTCGCTCGGCAGCACGCTCAGCCTGACGCCAGCCGCCGTCCGCCGGCACCTAGACCAGCTGATTGAGGCCGGACTGATCGAGACCAGGACCTCCAGGGTCTACGGGAATCGCGGTCGGGGCCGGCCAGCGCGGCTGTTCGCGATCACCGACGCCGGCCGGAGCGCGTTCGAGCACACTTACGACGACCTGGCCACCAGCGCCCTGCGGTTCCTTTCCGAGTGCGCCGGCCCGCAAGCCGTCACCGAGTTCGCGCGCCGCCAGGTGGCCGAGCTTGAACGCAAGTACCGCCCGGTCGTCGAGGCGGCACCGCCGGACGATAAGGTCAGGGCACTCGCCGAGGCACTCTCGGCCGATGGCTACGCGGCAAGCTCCGCCGCGAGGCCGGCGGGCAAGGGTGTAACGGTCGCCGGCGAGCAACTCTGTCAGCACCACTGTCCGGTTGCTCACGTCGCTGCTGAATATCCGCAGCTGTGTGAGGCAGAGACCGAGGCGTTCGGGCGTTTGCTCGATACGCCGGTGCAGCGCCTAGCCACGATCGCACGAGGCGATGGCGTCTGCACGACCCATGTCACCGCACTGTCGCTGCGGCATGGTTCGGAGCACACGACAACACACGGCAATAACACCGAGGTCGGAGGCCTGTCCGCATGACCACTACCGCCCGTCCAGAGCTTGAGGGCCTTGACCGATACAAGTTCGGCTGGGCCGACTCAGACGCCGCAGGCGCGATCGCGCGCCGTGGCTTGTCCGAGGAGGTGGTACGCGACATCTCGGCCCTGAAAAACGAGCCTGAATGGATGCTGAAGCTGCGGCTTCGCGGCCTGGAGCTGTTTCGCCGCAAGCCGATGCCAACCTGGGGATCTGACCTGTCCGGCATCGACTTCGAGAACATCAAGTACTTCGTGCGGTCGACCGAGAAGCAGGCCGCCAGCTGGGACGACCTGCCCGCCGACATCAAGAACACCTACGACAAGCTCGGCATCCCGGAGGCTGAGAAGCAGCGCCTGATCGCAGGCGTCGCGGCGCAGTACGAGTCGGAAGTCGTTTATCACAAGATTCGCGAAGACCTGGAGGAGAAGGGCGTTCTCTTCGAGGACACCGACACCGCGCTCAAGCAGCACCCTGAGCTATTCCAGGAATACTTCGCGACCGTGATCCCGGTCGGCGACAACAAGTTCGCCGCGCTGAACACGGCGGTATGGAGCGGCGGGTCGTTCATCTACGTGCCTAAGGGCGTGCACGTCGAGATCCCGCTGCAGGCCTACTTCCGGATCAACACCGAGAACATGGGGCAGTTCGAGCGGACGCTGATCATCGTCGACGAGGGCGCCTACGTGCACTACGTCGAGGGCTGCACGGCGCCGATCTACTCCTCGGACTCGCTGCACTCGGCGGTCGTCGAGATCATCGTCAAGAAGGGCGCCCGCTGCCGGTACACGACGATCCAGAACTGGTCTAACAACGTCTACAACCTGGTCACCAAGCGAGCCGTGGCGCAGGCCGGCGCGACCATGGAGTGGATCGACGGAAACATCGGGTCCAAGGTCACGATGAAGTACCCGGCCGTGTACCTGATGGGGGAGCAGGCCAAGGGCGAGACGCTCTCGGTGGCCTTCGCTGGCGAGGGCCAGCACCAGGACGCCGGCGCCAAGATGGTGCACTGCGCTCCGAACACTTCGTCGACGATCGTGTCCAAGTCGGTCGCGCGGGGTGGCGGACGTACCTCGTACCGCGGACTGGTCCAGGTCCAGGAGGGCGCCGAGCACTCCAAGTCGACGGTGAAGTGCGACGCGCTGCTGGTCGACACCGTGAGCCGGAGCGACACCTACCCGTACGTCGACGTGCGCGAGGACGACGTCGAGATGGGGCACGAGGCCACCGTCTCGAAGATCTCCGACGACCAGCTCTTCTACCTGATGAGCCGGGGCATGACCGAGGACGAGGCGATGGCGACGATCGTGCGAGGGTTCGTCGAGCCGATCGCGCGTGAGCTGCCGATGGAGTACGCGCTGGAACTCAACCGGCTGATCGAGCTGCAGATGGAAGGGGCGGTCGGCTAATGAGTTCGCTCGCAGGGGCCGTCGAAATGAATGCCGGTCCCTCCTTCGAGGTGCCGAAGGGCCGTGAGGAAGACTGGCGGTTCACGCCGTTGCGGCGGCTTCGGGGCCTGCACGACGATGCTCCGCTGGATCTCGGCAAGGTGAGCACTGAAGTCACCGCTGATCCCGGTATAAGCATTGAGCGGGAGAAAAACTTTGCGGGGGCTCGGATCGGCGTGGCGCTTGTGCCGGCCGATCGTGTCAGCGCCAGGGCGTTCGCCGGGTTCGGCGAGGCGACGATCGTGACTGTCCCGGCGGGCATGGTCGCGGAGCGGCCGACCATGATCAATGTCGTCGGGGAGTCGTCCGAGAACGCGGCGGCCGGGCACATCGTTGTCGACGTGGGCGAGAACGCATCAGCGGTGGTGGTGCTGGAGTACTCGGGGTCGGCCACGTATGCCGACAATGTCGAGTTCGTGGTGGGAGACGGGGCGAAGCTGAGCGTCGTCTCCCTGCAGAGCTGGGCTGATGATGCTGTGCACTTGTCGCATCACGCGGCCCTGGTGGGACGAGACGCGACCTTTGCGCATACCGCTGTTTCCCTTGGCGGGTCGGTCGTGCGATTGGCGCCTTCGGTGCGGTACTCGGGGCCCGGGGGAAACGCGGAACTGCGCGGGGCCTACTTCGCCGACGCCGGGCAGCACCTTGAGCACCGGCTGTTCGTCGACCACAACGAAGCTAACTGCCGGAGCCGGGTCACCTATAAGGGAGCCCTGCAGGGGGACGGTGCGCATGCGGTGTGGATCGGCGATGTGCTGATCCGGGTGCAGGCGGAGGGGACCGACAGCTATGAGGCGAACCGGAACCTGGTGCTCACCGACGGGACCAGGGTCGACTCGGTGCCGAATCTGGAGATCCTGACCGGGGAAGTCGTGCGGGCCGGACACGCGAGCACAAGCGGGCGGCTTGAGGACGAGCATCTGTTCTATCTGATGGCGCGGGGCATTGACCTCGCCGAGGCCCGGCGGCTGGTGATCAGGGGCTTCTTCGGAGAGCTGATCGGGCAGATCGAAGTACCCGAGCTGGCCGACCGGGTGATGAGCGCCATCGAGGCCGAGCTCGAGAAAGGCCGGTAGATGTCGGGGGTCCAGTACAAGCGTGTCTGCGCGGTCGGCGACTTGGCCGACCCGGGGACGAGGGCCGTCGACCTGGACGGCACGCCTGTGGTGATCGTCAAGAGCGAGGGCGAGATCTACGCGCTCGATGAGTTCTGCACCCACGAGGAGGTGTCGCTGGCCGACGGTGAGATCTACGACTGCACCGTCGAATGCTGGCTGCACGGCTCCTGCTTCGATCTTCGGACCGGCAAGCCGACCGGCCCGCCCGCTACCAAGCCGCTCGCGACCTACCAGGTGCGGATCGAAGGCGACGACGTGCTCGTCGGCCTCGGCGAATCCGCCAGCAACTAAGACCGGGAGATAGTGAATGTCCACCCTTGAGATCCGTGATCTGCACGTCAGCGTCGCAGGCCAGGCCGGCGAAAGCCGCGAGATCCTGCGCGGGGTCGACCTGACCGTGGCGGCCGGGCAGACCCACGCGATCATGGGACCGAACGGCTCAGGCAAGTCCACGCTCGCGTACTCGATCGCCGGGCACCCGAAGTACCAGGTGACCGGCGGCTCGGTGACGCTGGACGGCGAGGACGTGCTGGCGATGAGCGTCGATGCCCGCGCCCGGGCCGGGCTGTTCCTGGCCATGCAGTACCCGGTCGAGGTGCCTGGTGTCACCGTGTCGAACTTCCTGCGCACCGCCGTGACGGCGGTCAGGGGCGAAGCACCCAAGCTGCGCGAGTTCGTCAAGGAACTGAACGGCGCGATGTCCGGGCTGTCGATCGACCCGGTGTTCGCCCAGCGCAACCTCAACGAGGGCTTCTCCGGCGGCGAGAAGAAGCGGCACGAGATCCTGCAACTCGAGCTGCTCAAGCCGAAGATCGCCATCTTGGACGAGACCGACTCCGGGCTCGACATCGACGCCCTCAAGGTCGTCTCGGCCGGGATCAACGCCTATCGTGAGGCCGCCGACCATGGCGTGCTGCTCATCACCCACTACACCAGGATCCTGCGCTACGTCCGGCCGGACTTCGTGCATGTCTTCGTCGGCGGAAGGATCGTCGAGGAGGGCGGGCCCGAACTGGCTGACGAGCTGGAGGCAAAGGGCTACGAGCGGTTCACCGTGCTGGCGGACGCGGGGGCAGGGGCGGTGTCATGACCTTTGACGTGGCGCGCGTCCGCAAGGACTTCCCGATCCTGGATCGGACCGTGCGCGGCGGTAAGCCGCTCGTCTACCTGGACAGCGCCAATACCTCGCAGAAGCCGCGCCAGGTGATCGAGGCGATAACCGACTTCTACGAGCGGCACAACGCCAACATTCATCGCGCCACCCACGAACTGGGCGAGGAAGCGACGCAGGCCTATGAGGGCGCGCGGATCAAGGTCGCCCGGTTCATCGGGGCGGCCGATGAGTCCGAGGTGATCTTCGCCAAGAACGTCTCCGAGGCCATCAACCTAGTCGCCTACGGGATCGGCAACGCGACCTCTGGACGGTTCCGGCTGGGCGAGGGCGACGAGGTCGTCATCAGCGAGATGGAGCATCACTCCAACATCGTGCCCTGGCAGTTGCTGTGCCAGCGGACCGGTGCCAAGCTGCGCTGGTTCGGCGTGACGGCAAACGGGCGGCTGGATCTCAGCTCGGCCGATGACCTGATCAACGAGCGGACCAAGATCCTCGCGATCTCACACCAGTCGAACGTGCTCGGAACGATCAACCCGGTCAGCGACCTGGCTGCCCGCGCGCACGCCGTCGGTGCGGTCGTGCTGGTGGATGCGGCTCAGTCGGTACCGCACGGGCTGATGGACGTGACCTCGCTCGGCGCCGACTTCGTTGGCTTCACCAGCCACAAGATGTGCGGCCCGACCGGCATCGGAGTGCTGTGGGGCCGTCGCGAGCTGCTGGAGGAGCTGCCTCCGTTCCTCGGCGGCGGCGAGATGATCGAGACGGTCTGGATGGACCATTCGACCTACGCTCCGCCGCCGCACAAGTTCGAGGCGGGCACGATGCCGATCGCTCAGGCGGTCGGGCTCGGGGCGGCCATCGACTACCTGCGCGAAGCCGATCTGGCGGCTGTCCGGGCGCACGAGCACGGGCTGGTCAGCCGGGCCCTGCAGGCACTGAGCGAGATCGAGAGCGTGCGCATTCTCGGACCCACCGAGCCGGTCGACCGGGGCTCGGCGATCTCATTCGAGCTCGCGGATGTGCACCCGCACGACGTAAGCCAGGTACTCGATGATTGCGGTGTCGCGGTGCGGGCAGGACACCACTGCGCCTGGCCGCTGCATCGCGCGCTCGGCGTCCAGTCATCGACAAGGGCGAGTTTTTACCTGTACAACACGCTCGATGAGGTTGAAGCGCTAGCTGAGGGCATAAGAACGGCTGAAAAGTTCTTCAAGGTAACGTGATGCAACTCGAGTCGTTGTACCAGGAGATCATCCTGGATCACTACCGTCACCCGCACCACAAGGGGCTGCGGGAGCCGTTTGACGCAGAGGTTCATCACGTGAACCCGACCTGCGGCGACGAGATCACGCTCCGGGTCACCGTGAAGGACGCGGGCGGCGAGGCGGCAGTGGCTGACGTGTCCTACGACGCGCTCGGCTGCTCGATCAGCCAGGCCAGCGCCTCGGTGCTGACCGACCTCGTGATCGGCAAGCCGGTCTCCGAGGGCATGGAGGTCAGCGCCGCCTTCCTGGAGATGATGCACGACCGCGACGCCGAGCCAGACGATGAAGTGCTGGGTGACGCGGTAGTCTTCGCGGGCGTGGCCAAGTACCCCGCGAGAATCAAGTGCGCGCTGCTCGGCTGGATGGCGTGGAAAGACGCGACGGCCCGCGCGCTCAGTTCGGTAAATGGAGAGCAGACATGACGGACGCTGAACTCGACACCGATGTAACTCCGGACAGCCTGAATCCCGATTCGAATCCTGAGTTGGCAGATCTGCTCGAAGCGCTCAGGGACGTGGTGGATCCAGAACTCGGCGTCAACGTCGTCGACCTCGGGCTGGTCTACGGCGTTAGCCTCGACGCGGAGCGAACCTGCACCGTGGACATGACGCTGACCAGCGCCGCCTGCCCGCTCACCGATGTCATCGAGGACCAGGCCCAGGCCGCCCTCGATGGCCTGTGCAGCGACATGCGCATCAACTGGGTCTGGATGCCGCCGTGGGGTCCGGAGAAGATCACCGAGGACGGCCGCGAGCAGTTGCGCGCACTCGGCTTTAACGTCTGAGGAACGCTGATGGCGTCCGGCCCGGTCACCGAGACCCGCAGGCTTGAGGTGGCACCGGGCCGGTTCACCGGGTGGATCGAGTCTTTCGCGGATCGGCACCATGGGCTGGCGGCGTCGGCGGCCGATGGCGTGGTGGCGTTCACCGCCCCTGACGGCGCGGTCGCCGAGTGCTTCGTGCCGTTCCCGCCGCTGTGTCGGCAAACACTGGCCGCCGACGACGGCGCGGAGCCGCTGGATCTAGCGAAGCTGATGACGGCCCACGCGGCCGCGGACCGCACCGTCGGAGTGTTCCTGGTCAGGCTGGGCGGGTATGCCGCGGGCGTCTTCACCGGCGCCGAGCCGGGCCTCGTCGCCTCCAAGGTCGGCAGCCGGCTGGTGCACGGCCGCAGCGCGGCGGGCGGGCAGTCCCAGCAGCGCTTCGCCCGGCGCCGGGAAAATCAGGCCCACCAGGCGCTCTCGGCCGCGGCGGATACGGCCGCCGCTGT
>DATNFM010000146.1:0-23634 GCA_035606435.1 Streptosporangiaceae bacterium
CGCGATCAGCATTTCCGATCGCCAGTTGATCGCCACGGTCAGCAACGACGCAACCGTGGGGATCTGGGACGCTGAGACCCGTCAACTGATCCACGTCCTGCGAGGCCACCGGGGTCCGGTAAGCGCGGCCTGCCGGATAACGGTTGGAGATCAGCAGTTGCTGGCAACCGCAGGAACCGACAGCACTGTTCGCATCTGGGATCCGGTCAATGGTCGACAGGTGAGCATCCTGCTAGGCCATGAGGCCTGGGTCAACGAAGTCTGCTCGATCGCCGTCGGCGATCGCGAACTCTTGGCTACTGCTGGCGGGGACCAGACTGTACGACTGTGGGATCCACTCAGCGGCCGCCAGATCCGTGTCCTGCAAGGCCATCAGGGATGGGTCAACGGACTTTGCTCTGCGTCCGCCGGCAACCGGCAACTGCTAGCCACCGCTAGCTCCGATCGCATCGTCCGACTCTGGGATCCAGTCACCGCGACCAGTCTGCTGTCCATACCTGTCCACCATGATGCTGTCGCCGTCGCATGGCTCGACTGTCTTGCCGTTGGAATTCGGGCCGGAGTCCTAATGATCGACCTGCGCCACCATTTAATCTAAACGAAGGGGCGACCGTGTCCAGTCAGATTGTGACCTACCAGGTCGACGAGTCCACTGCGGTTAGCTTTGAAATCGAGCCAACCGACGGCTTCCGCCCCGCTGGTCCGGGCCAGATCATTGGCAAGATCGGTGATGCGGTTGCGCCCGCTGTTGAAGCCGCAAGAACCGTTCTTGACAAGGTCAGGGAAATCCGCCCCGACGAAGTCGAACTGACCTTCGGGATTAAGGTCAGCGGCGGCGCCAACTGGCTGATAGCTAGGTCTGCTGGCGAAGCCAATTTCGAAGTCAAGCTCACCTGGTCGCCCAAAGAGACTCCGAACGATCACTCAGGCGAGCCGACTACAGCCATACAGGGCCAGGACGCATCCGAGCCGAGTCCCGAGAGTCCAACAAAGAAGTGAGACCAGGTCCAGATCGGCCTAGGCAATGTCGCCGTGATCTCGCGGAACAACGTCTGGGCCGATGGCAGCTACATCACTGGCAACAATGCGGCGCAGACGCTCGTCGAGCACTGGGACGGGACCAAGTGGTCGATCGTGCCCAGCCCCGATCCGCAGGAACCAGACACGCCACCTACCTGCATGGCATCGCGGCTATCTAACGGGCCGACATCTTCGCCACCGGTGCGATCGTGAACGACATCGGCCCGGACCAGAACGTGCCGCTTCGCTGGAACGGCACCGCCTGGCAATGTGGACGAAGGCCTCCTCGCGGTCGCCGCCGTCTCTCCCAGCGACGCCTGGGCGGTCGGCGCTTCCTCCGACGCCGGCGGATCTCACCCTGCGACCCTTGCTCATATACTGGAATGGCGCCCATTGGACGGCCGCGCCCCTGCCCAACACCGTTTTCAAAGCCGCCAGCCCGTTAGCGATGACGGGCAGCTAATCCTCGAAAGGGTTGATCACCTGGACTCCAGCATGGTCGAAGTCCTTAACGTTGCGGGTCACCACGGTCAGACCATTCACTTGCGCCGTCGCACCAATGAGTGCGTCGATCACCGGCAAGGGCTGCGCGAACTGCAGACGGCCCCAAGCACGCGCGACTGGGAGGGTAACCGGGAGAACGCGATCCTCGAACGCGGCTTCCACATCCCGTAGCCAGCGCTCAAGGGCCGAGGCTTGCTGCCGGTCTCCACGTGCCCGGACTTTCGCAATACCTTGCTCGATCTCGCCCAGCGTCAGCACCGAGACATAGAGCCGATCAGCAGGCGTGGTCGCGATCCAGTCGGTCACGCCGCTCGCCGGCTGGCGCTTGCGCGTCTCGGACAGAATGTTGGTGTCGAGCAGATACGTCACGGACCCGCCTCGAGATCGACGGCACGCCCGAAGTCGACCTTGCGCTCTGCCTCGATCTCGTCGAAGACCTCAACGAGGCCACCATCAAGTTTCGGACCGCCGAGCAGCGCGCTCGCCAGATCTACCTGGGGTCGGGTCAGCCTGCGATAGTCGTCGATAGCTACCACGACCGCAACATCCTCGCCGTGCCGGGTGATGACTTGCGGTCCGCCGCTTTCAACCGCGCGGAGCACCTCGCTGAAGCGCTGCTTGGCGTCCTGGACTTGCCAGTGATCCGGAATCGATGCCGTCATAAAGTATCTCCCTGAATCTGTCTAGCCCTGTCTAGACAGACTATTACCCGGGTCAGGCTGGCGCCAGGCCCTGACGCCATCTGCATCCCTGCCTAAGTGCTATGCCGCTCGCACCGGCTAGCGGCCGAGTCAGGCAGCAGGACGCAGCCGCATTCCTCGCAGGTCCCCCACCGCCCGAACCAACTGCCCGTCCGGCGGAACCTGCGCGTAGCCGACCGCCACGCCGTCAGGTCGGCCTCGTCGCTGTCCCCTTGCTCGTCGACGGGGTACCCAGGCTCATGGCCGGCCAGGAATCCGGCAACGAAGTACCGCGTCTCCACGGGCATCGCGCCCATCTCGCCGAGCGACACGTTGTAGCCGACCCGCTGATGAGGGCACCACGCCGCCAGCCGCCCGGGGAACGTGTGCCCGTTCCCGACAATGAAGTCCCGCCCTCCGCAGGCGGCTTCGAACCAGAGCCGCTCGTCGGCCACCACAGGAACGTCATCGTCCGGCAGTTCCTCCCACCGCAACGGCACGCTCACCTTCGCCACGATGCACGAAGGAACCTCGCCCGCAGCGAAGGGCCACCACGCCACCAGGCTGGCGCCGCGCCCGCGAGCCAGTGCAATCGCCTCGTCGCGCGCCATCAACCGCGACTCACCCGCGCAGTCACCCGCGCCGTCGAATACCGCCACCTGAGCGGCCTCGATCCCCTCATCGAAGCAAAACTCAGCAAGTGCCCACATCTGCCCGGCCATGCCCAGCGATCGTAGCGGCCCCGGCACTCAGGCAAGGCCCGGATAAGTTCGCGGCGATCGCGCGCAAGGCGTCGATGGTTTCGGTGTCGTCCGGGAGCCACGGCCCGCTCAACGGCCCGGACGGGTTCCAGAAGGTTTCCAGGTATCCGCCGCCGTTGGCGGACATCCACTCGGCGAGCAGCGTGAACCACTCGGCCCGGTACCTCGGCCGCGGACTGTTGGTCTCGCAGATCGCGATCTCGGGCGAGTCGCTGCCGCTGAGCTGACGACAGGTGTCGAGCATGTCGTCAAGCCGGGCGAATAGCTTGGACTTGCTGATTCCGCCGGTCCAGAAACTGCGGAACTGCCCGCCTCCGAAGTCATAGACATCAAGGCCGTACCAGTCCAGGCCCCTGCCCATCCACGATTTCACCTTGCTCGGCACCGCGCAGATGATCGAGCCGTAGCGGACGTTCGAGCCCCGGCACAGGTCCTGCAGGTATTCGTGGACCGCCGACATGTTGCGGTCGCTCCTGATGTAGTCGGGATAGCCGGCCAGGTTCGAGGCCTCATGCCAGGCCGACAGCCTGACTCCTGGCGGCGCCGTAGCTATGAGCGCCCTGAGCTGATCATCGAGCCTGCCGGCCAGCAGGTCATCGGGCACCGGCCGGATCGAGAGCATCACGCGCGCGTCGGGCACGGTCTCCTTCGTCGGCCAGGAGGCCGGGATGAGGTTGTACTTGTCGCGGTAGGCACGGAACGTACGGACGTTGATGCCCGCATCGTGCATCGCATCGAAAATCCTGGAATTACAGCCAACGAGAACAGTCACGTCAGCGATCCCCCCGATTCGCTTAGGCCCGCCGCTTAAGCCCGCCGCTTAGGCCCGCACCAAGGTCAGGAAGTGCCCCTCGAGGCGTGAGTGAAACTCTGACCTGCATTAACAGCGCCAAGGCGGGCAGATCAGGCTGATGGCGATAGTCGCGGTCGTGGCCCACGCACGCAAGAGCGTCGGTGGCGGGCTGCCCGAATTGCGGCGCGTGCTGGCCCGGCACGGGTGCACGGCACCGATCTGGCACGAGGTCCGCAAGAGCCGCAAGGCGGGCCGGCGCGTGCGCAGCGCGATGGCTGACGGTGCCGACGTGATCATCGTCTGGGGCGGCGACGGGATGGTGCAGCACTGCATCGACGCCGTCGCCAGCTCACCAGAGCCGCGAGCGGCGCTCGCGATCATCCCGGCCGGCACCGCCAACCTGCTGGCCTCGAACCTGGGCATCCGGCCCGATATCGACAGCGCCGTGCGCACCGGTCTGTACGGACAGCGACGGCCGCTCGACACCGGGTCGGTCAACGGCGAGCACTTCGTGGTCATGGCGGGCGCCGGGTTCGACGCCGAGATGATCGGGCGGGCCGACCGGACGATGAAGGCGAGGACCGGCCGGTTCGCCTATCTCGTCGCCGGAGCGGCGAGCCTGGCCGTCAGGCCGGTCCAGGCCGTGGTCAAGGTGGACGGGGAGCGGTTCTACCGCGGCCGAGTCTCGTGCGTGCTGGTCGGGAACGTCAGCAAGACCATGGGCGGCATCAACGTGTTCCCGGCGGCCGAACCGGACGACGGCATTCTCGATCTCGGCATCGTGACGGCCAGCAATCCCGCTCAGTGGGCCAGCGTGTTCGCCCGGATCGGCCTTGGCAAGGCCGACGGGTCGAGGTACGTCCGCTTCGCTCGCGGCACGAAGTTCACCGCCACCTTCGACCGCCCGATCAGGTACCAGGTCGACGGCGGCAACCGGAAGTTCGTCACGAAACTGCGGCTCAAGGCTCATCCAGCCGCAGTGAGCATCTGCGTCCCGCCGACAGCCAATTGATTATCTAAAACACTATTTAGCAGAAAATTTTGCGCAGCGGCCCTGCGGGCCCAGCGTCCAGAGGCCGACGTGGCGACAATGGCAACCTCAGCGAGCCGAATTGACGCCAAGAAATGGCAGTCGGCGATCCGAACCCCACCAACTCGACCGCCCCGCCAGCCCAGCCCGCAAGCGGGCCGGTCACCCACGTCTCCCCTCGCCCGGTACCAAACCAAATCGACCGGCCCGCCGGTCAAAGCCGCAAGCGGGCTAGCTGGCGCACGCCTCCTGAGTAACATTGCCCCCACTAGCCCCGCCAATTCCAATTCCGCCCATCATGGTCATTGTTGAAACCGGATGAATCCGCAGATTCACCGGGTTTTTCCAGGGTGAATCCGCAGATTCACCGGGTTTGGTCGGGGTGCCGGCTAGTCACGGAGACACCTTTTACCTCATTTGCAACAGGGGGCGCGCGCCCTCGTCCGAATCCACCTTCAATCGGAGACGGACAAGCCCCAGGCACTTCCGCCACCACCCCGGACCGCAGCTCGACGCCCTTCGTCCTGAGGCCAGTCCGCTCGCCCGGATTGCAGCCGGACTTCAAGAAGCGTCTGTCGGGAGTAGGGTGCCGAGCGGTCCCAGGTCGATGTTGAGATCGGCCGGATCGAGGCCGAAATGATCACGCAGCTCTGCCATCCTGGCCTCGAGCGCCATGAGGGTCCGCCCGATCTCGTCGATCTTCGCCTCGGTGAGGTCACCTACCTCGACCCGGCGCAGCGCCTGCCGTTCCATGAGCTGGCGCAGCAACTCCACGACGGTCAGCACCAGGCAGACCAGCCCTCGTTCGACCGACTCCGGGTCAGCGCCGATCCGTCTGGCCGCGGGCAGTGGCCTTTCAGCACTGTCGCCCACCATCAGAACTGCTCCGTCTGTTGCCCGGCCAGAGCGCTGACCGAGGTCACGAGGGCACGAACCGAAATCGTCACCATGTCGACGTCGGCGATCGTCAGGGTGACCTCGCCGGCCACGACTACTCCCCCGGCTAGCACCCGATCCAAGAGGTCGACCAACGCGATCGGCTCCTGCCGGATCGCTGGGTCGCGCCTGGCTGCTTCCGTCATGGGCCCGGCCCGGTCGTGGCGAACGAATAGGGCGGCCAGGGCCCGGTGATCTCGACCCGGACCGACGAGTCGAGCTCGGCCGTGCGGTTGGCCGTGCCCGTGAACTGCTCGCGATGCCGGTCATCGACCAGGTAGGTCGCATTCATGATCATGTGGGCCCGGATACCGGACAGCTGCGGATCTTGCGGCCGATGCAATGCGGCCGCCTCCGCGACCGCGCAGAGTTCGGCATGCAGTCCCTCGGCACTGACGGCCACCGAGTGACGGGCTTCTTGATCCGCCGCGAGTTGCGCTCTCCGGCGCTTGAGGTAGTCTGCGCCGGAGCCAGGTCCGCCGGAGCTCCGCCCGCCCGTTCCCTGACCACTGCGGGCCGCGGCCGGCTCAGCGGCGGCCGGCTCGGCGGACCTGGGAGCGGACAGGTAGGCCTTCACTCCCCACTCACTGCAGTGGCCGGTCCTGGCGAGCACGGCGTTGAAGTCCGCCGCGCGGGCAACGAGCATCCGGACCAGCGCCGCCTCGGTGCGGTAGACGGTCGCGAGGCGCATCGGCACGACCGCGCTCGTCCGCGACATCTCCGTGATCACCTGATGGTGCGCCCGGGCCGTTGCCTCCAGCCAGGGAAGCTTTTCCAGATTCCGCCGCAACGGCTCCTCCCCGAACTCAGCTAGGTCCACCGGACTCACCATCGCCGCCAGGTCCGCGACATTGACCAGCCGGACCGGGCCTCCGGCGACTCCCTCCATAGGCTCGGCTGCCGCGTCGGGCCTGGTCACGGCGTAGACCCACAGAGCGTCGTGGTCACTCATCGTCGTCAGCTCCCGCTTCCAGCGCCTCGACCCGGCGGCGGAGCGCCCGATTTTCCCTGACGATCTGCTGGCTATTACCGGACAGCCAGGGATCGTGCTCCCACCAGTTGATCCCGACCTCCCTGGCGGTATCCAGCGACGCGATCACCAGCCGAAGCTTGATCGTTAGCAACTCGATGTCGAGCAGGTTGATCTGGATGTCTCCGGCGATGACCAGGCCCTTGTCCAGGACGCGTTCCAGGATGTCGCCGAGGTTCGCTGGCTCGCGGCCGCGCCCGGGCAGGGCTCCGGACGTCGACTGGGGCGTACTGCCGCCGTAGCTGACCACATTGCCTGAAGTCATCGGCCACCTCCGGGATCGCCCTGACCGCGCGAGTACCTGCTGGTACGGCGGTACGAGGTCAAGTCACCAGCGGTGTCGATCTCGGCCTGGTAGATGGCAAGGACGTCCGCCGACGAAGGTATCCGCCGGTCCTCGACCACCTCGACGCTTACCCGCCAGCCGTCCTGCTCTGGCTCTACCGCGACGACTCCTTCCGATTGCTTCCCGATCAGGTTGCCGAGGTGGTCAAGCGCTGCCTGAGCGGCCGCCGCCGCGGTTGTCACCTCACCGTCGACGTACTCGTTTTCGTTGTCTTCGTACTCTTCGTACTCTTCGTACTCTTCGTTATCTTCGAACTTGTCGTAGTCTTCGTCGGCTGAACGCGTCGGCATCACCGCACCTCCTCCGCGTTCACCGGCCCGCCGCCGGCGGGCAGAACGGCCGCTACCGCCTGACGCTCAGCCTGCGCGAACTCCTCGGCTGAGATGAGCCCGGCCGCTCGTGCCTGCTCCGCCTCTTCGAGCCGCCGACGCACCGACGCCGGGCTGGACAGCTCCCGGTCGGCTTCGTCGGCGATGATCTCGGCCAGCCTGACCACCGCCTGAACTGGCAGGAATGGCAGCCTGAGCAATGTGATGAGCACGAGTCATCACCCCCTAACTCAACCGCTCCACACCGTCAGCCCGGCGGAGCGGTAGTCGCGAAATCGTACGGTGCCATCGGACCGAGCAACCTCAGCCGAACCCGATCCCCCCAGGTCGCAGCCGTCTGGTCGACTAGCCGCCCGAGCTTTTCCTTGTGCGCGCGGTCGACGAGCAGCGCCAGGTGCACGGCGTCTTGTTCGTGACTCGGAGCGCGCACGGCGATCGCCACGCACAGCGGCTCGACCGCGCTCGCGAACGCCGCCGTATCGGCGTCGCGTTTGCTGGCGATCGCCGCGTTGACGAGTTCGCCCAGCTGGATCCGCAGGTCCCTGGTCGCCAGTTCGTCCTGGCCCCTGATGGCGGCCGCTAGAGCCTGCGCCTGGTCGCGCTCTCTCAGGACCTCAGTCAGCACTACGTCCTGGTCATACCGGCCCGCGACGACGTACTGCACGGTCCCGGCCATCTGGTCTAGCGCGGCCGCGAACTCGTCGTGGTGGCCGGCCAGCAATTCCTGCCTGACGGCACCAGGCTCGGCGAGTACCGCGCCGAAACGCATCGGCAGCACCGGCGCGCGCCTGGCCACGGCATCAAGTACCCGCTGGTGCGCGATCAGGTCATCGGGCGTGCCGATAGGCACGGAGAGGTCGACCGGGCTGGTGAGCGCGGCGATCATGCCGTGCCGAATCGTGGCCAGACGGTGATTCCCGTCCCCGACCGCACTCTCACCGCGCGGCGCCCGCGCGCCCGCTGGCACGATGCCGTAGATATAACTCGCCGTGGTCGGAGCGGGCCCGGGCCGAGTTCGCGCCTGCGCAGTCATCGCCGTCCTCTTTCCTCATCGCCGGCCTCCGCCCGGCCGGATGACCGGCGCGAGCGCTGTTCTCGTCTGCCGCCGGTCACCTCCGCCAGCTTGTCGCCGGCCGCGTCGAGCGCGCCCTTCGTCTTCTGCTTGGCCCCTGACTGCTGCATGCCGCCGATCAGCTCAGGCAGGCCCTGCCCCTGGTCAGACAGGTCGAGCCGGTTCACCGCTTCGGCGAACCGCAGATAGGTGTCGACGCTGGCGATGACGATCCTGGCGTCGATGGTCAGCACCTCGATGCCGACCAGCGAGACCCGAACGTAAGCGTCGATCACCAGTCCTTTGTCCAGGATGGTGTCGATGACATCGGCTAGGCTGCTGGACGACGGGCGGTCGGTCATCGGACTGGACGACGTCTGCACTGCGGTCATCGCTGATCATCTTCTTCCGGATTGTCCTCGTCCTCCGTGTCCTCGTCCTCCGTGTCCTCGTAATCGTCGTAGTCGTCCTCGCCCTCGTCCTCGTAACTGTCACGAGGCTGCTCGTCCTGATCTTCGCCCTGCTCTTCTTCCAGCGCGGTCTGGTGGTCCTTGACCACCTCGCCGTCTTCGATGACGCCACGCCAGCCCTCGACGTCATCGGGATGCAGCACCGCCTGCGTCATCACGTGACGGCGATAGTGCTTCAGCTCCAGCCGCGTCCGGCGGCCCTGGGCGCGCCATAGGTTCCCGATGTGCTCGAACCCGCCCTGCGGGTGATATTCGAGCACCAAGAGGACCTTGGTCAGGTTCGGCGCCACCTCGTGGAAGCTCACGGCGCCGTCGACGTGCCCGCGCTGCCCCTTCGAGGTCCAGACGATCCGCTCATCGGGCACCTGCTGCTTGATGGTGGATTCCCAGCCCCGGTGGGACCACAGGATCTGCACCTTCCACTTGACCTTCTCGTCCGACTCCTGCTCGACGCTCTCGACCTTCTTCATGAAGCTCGGGTAGTCGGTGAACCGCGTCCACTGGTCGTAGGCGAGCCGGACCGGGACGCCAACCTCGATGTCCTCCTCGATGTTGGTGACCTTCAGATTCTTGCCGTCGCCGCTGCCACCACCCTTCCGGCCGAACGGCCCGGTCAGCGCCTTTCCGGCGGCGCCGAGCATCGAACGGGCGGGTGACTGACCATCGGCCAGCCTGCTCACACCCTCGGCGGCCGCTTTCAGCCCAGGGCCGCCGTTGCCGTCGGCGTAGTCGAGCAACCGCGTGGCCGAGCCGGTGATCTTCTCGCCGACTGACTTCAGCGCCCGCTCACCGAGTGCCTGCGCGAACTGCCGCGCCTCGTCCTTGAGCTTGTCGACGGGGCCCGTCAAGGTCCCGCCTTGGTTTGCCGCTGCCGTCATGTGGCACCTCCGCCCTGGCGAGCCGAGGCTGGCCGGCGTGCTCGCGGCGGGCCGCTTCGCTGGCTGGCCGGCCGTTCCCGGTCGTCCTTCGGCCGACGTTCCCGGCGCTCCTCTCGCTGATCGCCGGGCGCGCGGTCACGCGGCGGCCGGTCACGCGGTGGCCGGTCACGCGGCGCGCGATTGCGGGGCGCGCGGTCGGTCCTGTCCTGGTCTTCCTCGTCTCGGTCCGCTACGTCCTGGTCTTCCGGGTCCACGGCCTGCGGTTGCTGGTCTTCGTCTTCGGGTTGCCCGGCTGGCTGACCGGCTTCGAGCAGGGACTGCGTTCGGTTGTGCAGCGACCCGGCGACCGACTCAATCCGGTTGTTGATCGCTGCCTTGGCCGCGGCCTTCCCGGCGTTCGCCAGGTCACCCTTCAGTGCGCCGGTGATCTGCCCGAGTTGGGGCGATAGCCCGCTGAGAGCCTCATTCGACGCGAACCGCTTGCCGCTTGACTTGAGCATGCGGCCGGCGGCACCACCGAACCCGCCGGTGGCCGCTCCCGCGGCGATCATCATCGCGAGGCGCATCTTGCGCTTGCGACCGAGCATGTATCCGATGCCGACCGCCAGCGCGGTTTTCATTGTGTTGTCCATGGCTTGTTCCCTCGGTTGGAAACATCGCGGCTACCCCAGCCGATCACGGATAAAACAAGCTCCTGAAGATTTCTGGTACCGCGCTGACCAGCCAAGATGTCCGGCTCTGCGACATATCGCCAACCGGAACCAGGACTATATTTGACATACGAAAAGGCGGTCCCGCAGCGCCGTAGGATCAGCACGGCCTGCCGCGAAAACCATTTCAGAAATTGAGGTCAATGGCCCTCGACACGCAAGCTGAATTCAGCTATCCAGTCAAGTCTCCAGGCCAGCTGCGTAAAGAATGGCTCGATGCCGAGCTGTCACGGTGACGGCTGGATCGACCTCCGGCCAAGGTCGATCCAGCCGTCATTGGCGCGTTCCGGCTACGGGAACGGCGGCGGATCAGCCGGACTTGTTCTTCTCCCCGAACGTCCCGACGACGCAGCAGATCGTCAGCGGGGTAGCAACCAGGCTGGGTAGCGCCGGGCTGGTGTCGCCGCCCATGACGACGCCCCAGTCGGTCGTTTGGGCGCCGACGGCGGGGGTGAAGAAGTTGTTGCCATAGGTCCAGAGCGTGTTCTCGTCCCTTGCCTGCCAGGCGATCTGCCAGTCCCCTGAGCCACCGTTCACGTCGACGGCGTAGGCGGGGCTGGTGCTGCCGCCGGCCGGGCCGATGCACCGGCCGCCCGCACCCATGATCATCCCCTGCGGATCCGAGTTGGCCGCCATAGCCACCCCGCTCATCGAGGGAGCCAGCGCCAGGCCCGCGGCCAGCGCGGGCAGTCCAGCCGCACCGAGCCGCGCGAACGCTGACCTTAAACACCGGCCGAGATTCCTGGACATTATGACCTCTTCTGTTGTCTAAGCCGGGGCAGCTGAGGCTGACCCCCGGCCTAGGACAGCAGGTCACGCTAAAACGGCCCTAAAACGCCGCTGGAACGTCGGCCGGATCAGCCCCCGCCGACACCACCGCCGCCGCCGCCTCCGGTCCCGAGGGCGACCTCGCGGTTCGACAACGGCAGCGTCCAGTTCTGGGCCGGCTTGCCGTCGCAGGTCGCGATCACCAGCGTGCTGCCGGCCGCCGTGCCGTCGCTAACTCACATTCAGCGGGCGCAAATTTTTCTCCCGAATATAAAGAAGGCATGAGCGCCGAGGCAATTGCGTGCACGGCGGCGATCGTCTGGCCGGCCAGCGTCGGGCTGAGTGCGTCGGGCCAGGTCGACAGCTTGGCGACGACCAGCTCGGCGGGGCGGTGCACGAAGACGTGCTGCCCGTTGATGCCGCTCGCGTGGAAGAAGGGCAGCGCCGGGTCGCGCACCCACCAGCAGTTCCGGTAGTGCGCGCCGGCCGGGTACCCAGACGTGCTGCCGCCGCCGGTGAACGCGGCCGCGCCGTCGGGGGCGCCGCGAACGGTGTCGTCGACCCACCAGGCGGGCAGGACCTGCCGCCGTCCGACCCGGCCGCGCTGCAGGTACAGCTGCCCAAACCTGGCGATGTCACGCAGCGTGGCGCTGATGCCGCCGTCGGCCATCGGGTTGCCGTGCCCGTCGACGGTGACGTCCGCGTCGAACTCGGCGCCCATGGGTTGCCACAATTCGCGTTCGACCAGCTCATTCAGCCGCTGCCCGGCGGCCCGCTCCAGCACCCAGGCCAGCACGTCGGTCAGGATCGAGCGGTACCGGAACGGCCCGCCGTGGGTCCCGTCGTTACCCAGCGTGCCGAAGTACTCCGTCGCGTCGGCCGGGTCGGGCGGCTCGCCGGCAACGGGCGGCCGCCACAGGTACACGCGCTCGTAGGTACGGACATCGGCATCAAGGTCGGCGTAGTCCTCGTTGAACTTCGTTCCCGCCCGCATGTCCAGCAGATCCTGGACGCTGGCTCCGGCGAACGAGGTCCCGGCCAGTTCGGGCACGACGACCTCGACCCGGGCCCTGACATCCAGCGCCGCCCGCCCGGCCAGCGCCCCGGCGACCGCCGCCGTGACCGACTTTGATACCGACATCAGCAGGTGCGGCATGTCCGGCGCCATTCCGTTGAAATAGCGCTCGAATACGACTCGTCCCCGGTGCAGAACGATGAAGCCGTCGGTAAAGCTGTCGGCCAGCAGCTGCTCCAGGGTCAAATTCTCTTTTTCATAGGAGAAAGCTATGCGCGGGTCCATTTCCTGGTCCGCGTAGGCGAGTCGCCGCACGGGCCCAGGAGCCCTTCTTATCCGCGCGGTCGGTACGAGCTCGCGTACATGCTGGAACGCCCAGCGATTGTGCGGCGGCTCCTGCCAGTTGGCCAGCGTCGGCTGGGAGGGCCGGCGCTGCGGGCCGGTCGCCTGCGGGCCGGTCGCGAGCGTCGTCACAGCGCGGGCCGCGGGCCGTCTTGGCCGAACCAGGGCAGCCGGGCCTGGTGCGCGGCGGCGACCCGGAACGCGGTCACGTCGTCGTAGGTCTTGCCGACCACCGCCAGGCCGGTCGGCACGCCGTCGCCCGAGAGTCCGGACGGCACCGAGATGACCGGGCACCGGCTGGCGATGTTGAACGGCACGGTCATCATCACGTCGAACCACCGCTCCACCGGATGCCCGTTCACCTCGATCGGGTCGCCCACGTCGTAGGTGGCATCCAGGGCGGGCACGGCGAACGTCGGGCAGATCAGCGCGTCGTATTCCTCGAGCAACTCGCCGAGCGGCAGCCAGAGCCTGGTCTCCAGTTCAAGGCCGGCGTAGAAGTCGTCCTTGGAGATCTTGGCGGCGGAGTCGACCAGGTTCCTGGCGTAGGACGTGAGGTCGGCTCCGTGGGCCTCGTAGATCTCCTTGATCGACGCGCCGAAGATCATGCCGAAGTGGATGTCGACGGTGCGGGCGATCGTCGCCAGGTCCCAGGGCAGCGTGACTACGGTGACCTGGGCGCCGGCGTCGCGCAGGCGGTCCGCCGCCGCCAGCGTGTTCGCGGCGACGTCTTCATCTACCGGATAGCAGCCCAGATCTGGCGAGAGGGCGATCTTCAGGCCGGCCGCGTCGCCGAGGTCGGCGGGGATCTCCAGCTTGGGACGGAGCGAGACGACGTCGCTGGGGTGCGGCCCGGCGATGACGTTCTCCAGCAGCGCGCAGTCGGCGACGTTGCGGGCCAGCGGGCCTTCGTGGCAGTAATGGTCCAGGTTGAAAGGCGCGACCTCGGGCACCCGGCCGTACGGGGGCTTGAACCCGGTGACGCCGCAGAACGACGACGGGATCCTGATCGAGCCGCCGATGTCCGACCCGGTCGCGAGAGTCGTTGAACCGGCGGCCAGGCTTGCCCCTGAGCCGCCGCTCGACCCGCCCGGTGAGAACCTCAGGTTCCAGGGATTCCTGGTCACGCCCCAGAGCTTGGTCCAGGTGACGGGGGCGCAGGAGAACTCCGGCGTGGTGGTCCGCGCGTGCACGATGCCGCCCGCGTCGATAATCCGCTGGACGAACGGCGCGGTGTGGTCGGCGATCACGTCGCGCAGCGGCAGGGAGCCGAGCGTGTTGCCCTGGCCGGCGATCGGGGCTTCCTCCTTGACCGCGACCGGGATCCCGTCGAGGGGGCGGGCGTTGTCGCCGTTGCCCGCGTACCGGCCTTCGGCCGCCTTGGCCGCCGCGAGCGCCTCGTCGTAGAGAGTCTGCGCGAACGCGTTGATCACCGGCTCGACCGCGTCGGCGCGTTCGATCACGGCCGTCATCAGCTCGACCGGCGACAGTTCCTTGCTTGCGAACATGGCCAGGGCGTCGGTCGCGGACAGGTAATGCAGGTCGGTCACGGCGGGGGCTCCTCTCCAGCGGTGTCTCCAGCAGCGAGAAGCGCGCCTCGGCGCGGCTTCCAGCCGGGCCTCGGCACGCTCGCGCGCAGGCGCTTGGTGTAGGCGTGCTGGGGGTCATCGAGCACGCTGGCGGTGGTTCCGCGTTCGACGACGACGCCGCGGTGCAGCACGATCACGTCGTTGGTGAGCTGGCGCACGACGGCCAGGTCGTGGCTGATCAGCACGTAGGAGACCCCGGTCGAGTCCCGGATGTCGGCGAGCAGGTTGAGCACCTGGGCCTGGATCGAGACGTCGAGGGCGGCGACCGACTCATCCAGGATCAGCACTCGTGGCTCGGCCGCCAGTGCCCGGGCGATCGCGACTCGCTGGCGCTGACCGCCGGAGAGCGCTCGCGGCAGTGCGCGGGCTTGCCGTTCGTCCAGGCCGACGAGTCCGGTGAGCTCGGCGATCCGCTCGCGCCTTCGGTCAGCGGGCCAGCCGTGGTGCAGCTTGAGCACCTCGTCGATCGTGGCCTGGGCGGTCTGCCTGGGATCGAGGCTGGTGTAGGGGTCCTGGAAGACGATCTGGATCTCTCGGCCGCGGCGCTTTCGTGCGGCGGCCGACCGGGATGGGGTGGAGCGGTCCTGGCCGCAGGCCGTGATCGTTCCCTTGGTGGGGCGTTCGAGGCCGACGATCATGCGGGCGATCGTGGTCTTGCCCGAGCCGGACTCGCCGACGATCGCCAGCGACCCGGCCTGGGGCACCGTGAAGCTCACGTCGTCGACGGCGACCAGGTCGCCGAACTCCTTGCGGAGCCCGTCAACCTCAAGGACGTTGTCACTCACCGGTCTGGCCTCCCGAGGTCGGACCAGCGGCCAGGCGGGGGTCCGAGGGGGTCGCCTCCCTTAGGCCAGCACCGCGTCCGCGCAGCTCCGCTGCGCGGACGCACCGCGAGAGCCCCCCATCCAGCTCGACCAACGGCGGCAGCCCCTCCCTGCAGGCCGGCGCGGCGTGGGGGCACCTCGGCGCGAACGCACACTCCGCGTCCGGCGCCTCGAACGCCGACAGCGGCCGGCCGCCGATCGCGGCGAGCCGGCCCGCGGCGGCATCGATGTCGGGCCGGGCGGCGGCCAGCGCCGCCGAATACGGATGCAGCGGGTCGTCGTGCATCAGCGCCGACTCGCGGACCTCGACGATCTGCCCCGCGTACATCACCGCGGTCCGGTCGCAGATCGCGGCGGCGAGGTCCAGGTCGTGGGTGATGAACAGGACGGCCAGCCCGTACTCTCGACGCAGGTCGTCCAGGATCGCCATCACCTCGGCCTGGGTGGTGACATCCAGCGCCGTGGTCGGCTCGTCGGCCAGCAGCAGCTGGGGCTCGGTCAGCAGCGCGGCCGCGATCATGACGCGCTGGAGCATGCCGCCGGATAGCTCGTGCGGGTACTGGCGAAGGCGTCGCTCCCCGTGGCCGATTCCGACCTGGTCGAGCATGGCGACCGCACGCTTGCCCGCATCAGCCGCCGCGACATTCAGGTTGGTGCGCAGCGCCTCGGTCATGAAGTCGCCGATCCGGCGGACCGGATTCACGTGCGCGCGGGGGTCCTGGAAGATCATCGCGACCTTGTTGCGGTACGAGCGCAGCGCTTGTCCCTCGAGACCGCGTACGTCCTGGCCGGCGAACCTGATCTGGCCGCTGACCTCGGCGCCTCTGGGAAGCAGGCGGTCGATCGCCTTGGCCGTCATCGACTTGCCCGAGCCGGACTCGCCGACTAGCCCGACCGCTTCGCCCGCCCGGACTTGGAGCGCGACATCCCGGAGGACGGGGCGCCTTCTTCCCTCGACGGTCAGCCGTACGGTCAGGTCCTCGACCTGCAGTAGCGGCTCGCTTTCGCTGACCGTGCTGTTCACCGTGCCCCCTGGGCCCGCTCGAAGAGCCGCTCGCCGAGCAGGTTGAACGCGATCACGACCGCGACGACGCACGCTCCGGCCGCGAGCGCGGGCAGCGGATAGCCCTCGGGGATGCCGACCTGGTTCTCCGAGATCATCACGCCCCAGTCGGCCGCCGGCGGCTGAACCCCGAGGCCGAGGAACGATACGGCGGCGAGGTCCACCATCGCGTAGCCGAACATGGTCGTCGCCTGCGCGACGATCAGCGGGGCGATGTTGGGGAGGATGTGCCGCAGGCAGATCGCCGTGGCCGACGCCCCCTGTACCTCAAGCGCGGCGACGTAAGGCTGGCTGCGCTCCTTCAGCGCGGCGCCGCGCAGCACCCGGGCGACGTACGGCATGTAGGCGATCGCCAGGGCCGTGGCGGCTGCGGTTAGCCCGGCCCCGAACACGGCGGCGGCCAGCACGGCCAGCAAGATGCCGGGGAAAGCGAACAGGACATCCACGACCGACGAGATCACCGCGTCGACCGCGCCTCTTCGCCAGGCCGCGATCACGGCCAGCAGCGAGCCCAGCACCAGAGCGCCGATCACCACGGCCAGCGGGCCGAGCATCGAGGACTGGGCGCCGGCCAGCAGCCTGGACAGCACGTCCCGGCCCTCGAAGTCGTAGCCGAGGAAATGACCGCCGGACGGGCCGATGAAGTTCAGGCTGAGGTTGGCCGAGGTGGGGTCGTAGGGCGCGACCAGCTTCCCGACGATCGCGACCACGGTAGCGATCGCGATCACCGCGGCCGAGGCGATCCCGGCGGGGCCCGTCCCGCGCAGCAGGCCGGTGGCGCTGCGGGCCCGTGAGGCATGGACGGTGACCAGCGGGGCTGGTGCGGCGGCGCTCATCCTGCCCTCCGTCCCAGCGAGACGCGCGGATCGAGCACGGCGTAGGCCAGGTCGACCACGAGGTTGATCACGACGAATGCGGTGACCAGCACAAGCGAGATGCCCTGAACCACCGCCAGGTCCTTGGACTGAGCCGACGCCACCAGGTAGGCGCCGAGCCCGTTCAGCCCGAACGCGGTCTCGACCACGGCGGCGACCGCGATCAGCGACGCGATCGTGATGCCGGAGATCGTCGTGATCGGGATCGCCGCGTTACGCAGGATGTGCCGGCGCACGAGCTGGCGGCGCGGGATTCCACGGCTGGTCGCGGTCTGCACGTGCTCGCGGTCGGCCTCCTCCCTGATCGCGGCCCTGGTGACCCGGGCCACGATCGCCAGGGAGGAGATCGCCAGCGCGACGGCGGGCAGCGTGAAGTGCCGCAGGTTGCTCAGGAAGCCGGTGCCGTTCCCGAGCGCGGGGAACCAGCGCAGCTTGACCGCGAACAAGGTGATCAGCACGATCGCGGCCACGAATGACGGGATGGCGGCCGAGATCGCGCTGGTCACCAGCGCGGAGGTGTCCACGATGCCGGGCCGGAGCCCCGCCAGCACGCCCAGGCCGATGCCGAGCACCAAGATGATGATCGACGCGTACAGCACCAGGCCGGCGGTGGTCCAGATCCGGGACGCGATCAGGCTGGACACGTTCTCTCGCAGCGTGATCGAGATCCCCAGGTTGCCGTGCAGCGCGTTGCTCAGCCAGTACCAGTACTGGGCAAGGAACGGCTGGTTGAGGTGATAGCGCGCTTCGAGTACGCGCAGGCTGCTCGGCGGAAGCGAGCGCCCGCCGGACAGCGCCGCGATCGGGTTTCCCGGCGCCAGGTCGAGCGCGCCGAAGATCACGAAGCTGGCAACCAGCAGGCTGGCGAGGAGCATCGCCAGCCTGCGGCCGAAGAATCCGAGTCGCATAGGGCGTCAGCCGGCCCCTCCCAGGGTGTTGGCCCACGGCGCGAACATGTAGGCAAAGGAGCCGGTCGCGCCGGTCAGACCCTTGGACATGATCGTGAGGTTGGTCGGCTGCACGTTCGGGATCCACGGCAGCTCGACGGCGAACCGTTGTTCGACCTGGGCGACCAACGCGGCCCGCTTGTCCGGGTCGGCGGTGCTGCGGGCCTGCTCAAGCAGCGAGGTCATCTTGGGGTCGTTCCAGTGGTCGAAGTTCTGCGACCCCTCGGGAAGGATGATGGTGCTCACCAGTGCCGCCGGGTCGGCGTAGTCGCCGTAGTTCTGGGTCAGGAACGCGTCGACGTTCGCGCGGGCCTTGGGGTCGATGAAGAAGTTGATGAAGTTCTGGGCCGAGACCGAATCCAGCTTGGTCTTCAGGCCGATCGCCTGGGCCGCCTGCTGGTATGCGCCGGTCACGGCCGAGATATTGGATATCTGGCTGGAGGTCCCGATCGTAAAGGTCTTGCCCTCCGCGCCCGCCTCCTTGATCAGCTTGCGCGCCTTGGCCACGTTCTGGTTCATCACCGGGGACTGGTCATAGGAGTGCACGAAGGTCTTCACGCCGTAGCCGAAGGTGCCGGGGTTGGAGATCCAGCGCGGCATCAGCGCCGCGCCCTTGTAGACGCTGGAGATGATCGCCTGCCGGTTCAGCGCCAGCGACAGGGCCTGGCGCACCTTCTCGCTGCCGAGCACGCCCTTGAGGTTCGAGACGATGAACGCGTCCGTCGCCCAGCCGGGCCCCTGGTAGACCGTGACCGCCGGGTTGGACTTAAGCTGCGGCAGCGTGGACAGGCCCATCGTGAAACCGCCCTGGATCGCGCCGGTTTCGAGGCCCGAGGTGTACGTCGTCGTGTCCGGTACGCCCTTGAGCGTGATCTGGCCGACCAGCGGCGTCTTGACGGCGCTGTTCCAGTAGCTCGGGTCGGCGGTAGCGGTCACGCCCACGCCGGGGGTGAAGGACTTGAACTCGTACGCGCCGGTGCACATGATCTTGCCGGCCGGAGTGCCGTAGTTCTTGCCCTGCTTCTGCTCGAACGCCTTCTCGATGACGACGCCCGGCATCGAGGCCAGCTCACCTGGCAGCCAGTAGTCCGGATGCTTGAGCGTGATCGTCACCTGGTCACTGCCGGTCGCGGCGATTGAGGACACCCGGGTGAACACCTGGAGGTAGAAGCCGCCCAGCTTGGCGTCCATAGCGCGGTCCAGGCTGTAGACCACGTCGGCCGGAGTCACCGGATGCCCGTCCCAGAACTTGGCCGCGGAGTTGATCGTGAAGACCAGCTTGGTCGGGGACGGCGTGGACATCGTGGCCAGGCCGGGGGCGATCGCTCCGTCCGCCGACTGCCTGAGCAGGGACTCGCACATCAGCGAGACGGCCGTGTTCTCCGGATAGTCGAACGCGAAGATCGGGTCGAGCGAGTTCACATCGCGGTAGACCGCCCAGACCACGGACGAGACCGGCTTAGTTCCGGCCGGGGTGGTCGCTACGAGACCCTTGGTGGGCGACACGTCGCCGGTGTTGCCGCTTCCTGAGCTGGCCGAACGGCCGCAGGCGGCGAGCGCCAGGGCCGCGGTGACCGCGGCTGTCGCGGCCGTCATCGCCACGCGACGACTTGTCTTGGTGCCCATCTGTCCTCCTTGGTGCCGGGTGGGGGCGGGCGGGGCTCGGGCTTGGGGCTGCCTGGGAAGGTGCCTGCGGGTGGCTAACGAGCGCTGGTAGCGAAGTTCGCCTCTGATCCAGGTCTGAGTCACCTGGTTCTGGCAGATGTCGGCGGCCGGGCCGGTGGCCAGGTCGGCGTCGGTGATGGCGAAATCGGCGTCCAGGCCGGGCTTGACCGCACCTACTGCGTCTTCCAGTCCGTTCACCCGGGCGCTGCCGGAGGTGTAGGCGGCGAAGAAAGCCTCGGCGCTGATCGCCTGCTCGGGCAGGAACGGGTCCTGGCCGGTGCCGCCTTGGGCCTGCGGCAGCGTCCGGTTCACCGCGACGTGCCCGGCCAGCAGCGGGTCGGGGGTGGATACCGACCAGTCGCTGCCGCCGCACATCGGCGCTCCGGCGGCGAGCAGCGCGCCGAACGGGTACTGCCAGCCCGACCGCCGCTCGCCGAGGTACGGGATCGTCAGGTCATCCATCTGCGGCTCGTGCATCGCCCACAGAGCCTGGATGTTGGCCGTCGCGTTCAGCGCGGCGAAGCGCGGGATGTCGTCTGGGTGAATGACCTGCAGGTGCGCAAGGTGATGCCGGTGAGTGCTGTCTCGGTTGGCGCCCTTTGCCGCCCGCCTGGCCGCCTCGATCGCGTCGAGCGCGTTGCGTACCGCGCGGTCGCCGAGCGCGTGGAAGTGCACCTGGAATCCGAGCGCGTCCAGCTCGGTGACGTAGCGCGGGAGTTCGGCCGGGTCGATGAAGTCCAGGCCGGATCCTTCGGTCGCGCAGCCGTGCCCGTCCAGATAGGGCTCCAGCATCGCGGCGGTGTGGTTCTCCGCGACGCCGTCCAGCATCATCTTCACGCTGGTGGCACGGAAGCGTTCGCGGGCGGGGGAATCCGGGGGGTCGTCCCCCCGGGCTAGCACAGCGCCGGCCTCGCGGCGCCGCTCGACCAGCTCGGTGACCTGCTCGATTCCTCGGTGCCGGTCCCACCACAGCGCGCCGACCACGTTGACGGCCAGGCTCCCGTCCCCGGCCGCCCGCAGGTAGGCCTCGATCGGGTCGGGCGCCTCGGGGCTGCGGCCGACGATGGCGTCCTGCCAGCCGGTGATGCCGAGCGAGAGCATGTAGTCCTGGGCGGCGAGCAGGCCGGCGTACCAGTCGTCCATCGACGCGGCCGGGACCAGCCTGGACACCAGGTTCGCGGCGCCTTCTTGCAGGCAGCCGGACGGCTCGCCGTCGTGGTCCCGCTCGATCCGGCCGTCCGCGGGATCCAGAGTGCTGGCGGTGATCCCGGCCAGCTCGAGCGCCCGGCTGTTCACCCACGCGCCGTGCCCGTCCCGGTTCGGCAAGAACACCGGCCGGTCGCTGACCACGGCGTCTAGCAGGTCCTTCGTCGGCGTCCCGCCAACAAACGCCTCCATGTACCAGCCACCGCCCGTGATCCACGGGGCATCCGGGTTCGCGGCGGCGAAGGCGGCGATGAGTGCTTGGTACTCCGCTGCGGTCCGGGCGCCGGACAGGTCGCACCGGCGCAGTCGATCCCCGGCGAATACCGGATGGACGTGCGCATCAATGAAGCCGGGCAGCAGGGTCCCGCCGTTCAGGTCGACGGGCTCGGCCGCGCCGAGATTCCCGGCTTCCGCGGCCGGGCCGACGTAACTGATTGTCTTGCCGCTGACCCGGACGACTGTGCCCGCTGGGAGAAAGCTGGAGCCGTCAAAGATCGCACCGCCGTGAAATACCAGCTCCGAGCCTTCGCGCACGCGGCCTCCAGGGTGCTCGGGGAGCAATTGCCCGAGATTAGATCACTTGCCTGATTAGTAGTCAATGGCTATGACATAGCCCTTGGCAGAACACCGCCCGTCAGTTACCTTCGAGGGGTTTCGGGGGCCGCGAGCGGGGGTCGACCAGAGCGAAGGACGGCGATGACGAGTACCGCTGCCCGGCCGGGCCCGAACTCAGTTGCCCGGCGCGGCCGGCTGCGCGGCCGGCTGACCCCCGAGGTGATCGTCTCCGAGAGCCTGCGACTGCTCGACACCGACGGGCTGGACGGCTTCAGCCTGCCCAAGCTGGGCCGCGCGCTCGGGGTCGATCCGACCGCCGTCTACCGGCACTTCGCGAGCAAGGACGACCTGGTGCTCGCGATCGCGGACCAGCTGATCACCGAAGCCATGGACGGCTTCGTCGCCCAGCCCTGCTGGGTCGACACGATTACCCAGTCCACCCGGCGCCTCCGGGCTACCTACCTGGCTCACCCGGCCGCGGCCAGGCTGTCGGCTTGCCGCACCACCCAGCGACCCGCCGAGATGCGCACCGTGGACATCCTGATCGGCGCGATGCTGCAAGCCGGGTTCGAAGGCCACCAGGCGGCGCTGGCCTACCGCACCTGCGGCGACTTCGCCCTGGCGTGGGCCGGCGGCGAGGCCGCCTTCCTGTCCATGGACGCCGAGCAGCAGCAGGCCGACCGGGCCGCCTGGACCCGGGCCTACCGAGCCGTGGACCGGGCCGCGCACCCTAATATCTGGCAGATCAGTAATGAACTCGACGGCGTGGCTGACGATGACATCTTCGAGATGATCCTGACCGCGGTCGTGACCGGCCTCCAGGTCCAGGCCCCCAACCCCTGCACCTGCGGCACCCACCCGCTCACCCCACGCCTGCACCCGACCCCACCGCACCCCCGCCCCCAGTAGCCCCCCGGCCTCAAGAAATGTCCGTTTCGGCGTTGCCTCGGAGCTTGGTAGCGCTGGCCTGGCGCTGGAGGCGGCGGTATTCGTCTTTGGCGTCCTGGCCGCATTCGGCCATGGAGCACCACCGGCGGTTGCCGCGCTTGGTGGCGTCGAGGAAGAACCAGCCGCAGTGGTCACCCGGGCACTGCTTGAGCCGGGCCGTGGGCTCGGCCTGCAGCAGGTCGATGGCGGCGGTGACAGCGACGTGACGGATCGATTCCAGCCTGGACCCATCCCAGTTCCAGCCGATGGTCCCGTCCTCGTGGCGATGCAAGCTCCCGGCTTGGTAGGCGGCCGCCCCGAACTCGCCCAGCCTGGCGACCTGCTCCGGTGTCGCCGACCGTCCGTCGCGGCGGGCCAGGAAGAGCGCATAAAGCAGCTCGCGAACCTCGATCGCGCACTGGAACTCGGCCTGCTCGTCGTCTTCGCTCGCGGCTTCCGGCGAGAGCAGGCCGTATCGCTGGCCCCATAGCCGCAAATCGGCGGCTGCGCCAAGCGCGTCGCCGGCCTCTGGGTGACCGCGCTCCTCCGCCGTGTTGACGAAGTCGAGCGCGACGTGGCCTGCGACGAACGACAGCTCAGCGACGGTCTCCATGACTCCCAGTGTACCAACAACGAGTCGTTTGCTGGTACCGTTGTACCAGTGACGAGGATTTTGCTGGTACACGGCAGCACGGAGCGAGGTCGGCGATGCCGGTGATCCTCCTGGCCGCCGTCGCGGCGATCGGCTGGGGTGCCTCGGACTACTTCGGCGGCGACACGTCCAGCCGCAACGTCCCGGTCTTCACGATCGTCGCCGTCGCCGAACTCATCGGCGCCGCCATGATGCTGCCCGTGCTGGCGGTGCACGGGACCTTGCCCCCGGCCAAGCCTGCCCTGGCCTTCGCCGCGGCCGCAGGCGTGGCGGTGACGATCGAGCTGAGCCTCATCTACCGCGCGCTGGGCAACGGCAATGCCTACATCACCGCGCCAGTCGGTGCCCTCGGCGCGGCGATCGCCGCGTCGGCCGGGCTCATCGCCGGCGACCCGCTCAGCCTGACGATCACGGCCGGGCTCGCCCTGGCCCTTGTCGGCAGCGGCATCAGCTCCTGGACCTCGCCCACGAGATCCCGTAGCAAGGGCGTGCCCCTGCGTACCGCCGCGATCTGCCTGACCGCCGCCGCCAGCGTCGCCACGATGCTGACCTGCCTGCACGCCGCCGGCCGCCTCGACCCGTACTGGGCTACCTTTGCCGAGCACGTCAGCACGGCGCTGTCGGCCGGAATGATCGCGCTAATTCGGGAACGCTCCGCCGATCGCCGC
>DATNFM010000147.1:0-6687 GCA_035606435.1 Streptosporangiaceae bacterium
TTAGAGGTGCCATTGCGGCTGCTGTGCCTGCCCGATCCAGAGGCGGCCTTGCGCGCGTAAGGCACCGACGACGAGCCGGCCCCGTTGGCGGGCGCCTGGCCGTAGCCGTCTGGCTGCCGAGGGGTCGATCGACTCCCGCTCGCGCGAGCACCGTTCGGCGGGCCGCCATTGGCCGGATAGCCACCATTGGCCGGATAGCCACCATTGGCCGGATAGCCGCCGTTGCCCTGGTATCCATCACGGCTGGGCCTTGGATCGCTGCGACGCACAGTCGGTCCGTCGTAGCCAGCGGCTGGGCCTGAACCTGGCCGACTGGCCGCATCTTGCTGCCCGTAACCGTTCTCACCCGCGGGACCGTTGGCAGAACGCCTGTTATCAGGCACCGATCTGTCCTGCCAGGACGGCCCGGGAAAGTCTCGACTACTCACCTGATCCTCGCTGGTCGGCGTTTTCGGCAGTCATCAGCGGAGCCCTGCCCGCAAGTGCGGTACGCGGACTCGTCCGCGCGCCGCGCTTGCCGGTGTTTGCTTCACTGGGCAACCACGCTACCCGGTGCGTACCTAGTGTCCCGATACGCTCTCTAGTCTGCGCTTTCCTCCGCAGTTGCGTGGGCCAATCGCTTTAACGCAGAACTTCCGCAGGCAGTGCCCTCAATCGTGAAGACAACCCAGCGCCCGGCTGGCCCTGAACTGACTCTGTCAGCATCAGCGGCTTTCCGCCGGGTTTTCGGCCGGTCAGTCCCTGGCGCGAGCGCGACGACGACGCCTGACAGACGGTTCGCCGGTACCTAGTACGTAGGACGACGCTAGGTGATTCCACCCGCAACTCTGGCAGACCTCGACCACATAGACCCGGAACTCGCCATATTCGGCGGCCATTTCGTCGAGCTCCCTGCCCTGCTTGACCCGGCCCTCGTACTGCCCGAGTTCGTCGCCGTACACGTACGTGACGTGCGTCAACTTCGCCTTGCGGCAGATCGGGCACCTGGTGTCGGTCGGCTCGCCGTGGAATTTGGCGGCCCTCAGCAAGTAAGGATGAGCGTCGCAGACGTCGGTGACCGTGGTTCGACCTGACAACACTGACGCGAGCGTTGCCCGCCGCGCCAGCGAGTAGTCGACCACGGATCGCCTCATGACCGACAGGTTACGACGGATTCGCGGCTGAGCCGATACCCCGGTCCTGGGTGCTGATCGCAGGACCCGTGCTGGACTGCGTCTGGTCAGCCCGCCCAGAATCCCGAACTTGCGCTGGAGCCCAGGACTACATATCTTGTCGATGTATCGGCTCGATACATCGGGCAGATACAGTGGTGGTGTTGCAGAGCCCAGCAAGGCAGGAGGCGCGAGCCGAGATGAGCCAGAGGACCGGCGTGCTCGAGCTTGCCGTGCTCGGGTTGCTGCACGAAACCCCCATGCATGGCTACGAGTTGCGCAAGCGGCTGAACTCGGTTCTCGGGGCGTTCCGCGCCTTCGGCTACGGATCGCTGTATCCGTGCCTGAAGGACCTCACCACCCGCGGCCTGATCGCCGAGGACACGCTGCCCGATCCGGCCAAACCGCTGGCCGGCCGTCGTTCCAAGATCGTCTACCGGCTGACCGCCGATGGCAAGGAGTACCTGCAGGACCTGCTCGGCCAGGCCGGACCGGCCTCCTGGGAGGACGACGGGTTCGGGGTCAGGTTCGCCTTCTTCGGGCTCACCAGGGCGGACGTCCGGATGCGGATCCTAGAAGGCCGTCGCAGCCGCCTCGAAGAACGAGTCGAGTCGTTCCGCGCTGGCCTGGCCAGGACCAGGGAGCGGGTGGACAGCTACACGCTCGAACTGCAGCGGCATGGACTTGAGTCGGTGGAACGTGAAGTCCGCTGGCTAAACGAACTGATCGCCTCCGAGCGGCGGGCGGACGCCGAGTCCGCCGGCCAGCAAGGCGGCGCCATCAAAGACAGTGGTCTGGCCGATGATGCCGGACCAGAGCACTGAGAAAATAGAAGATAGGAGCAATCCTTATGGGTTCGGTACGGGTAGCCATCGTGGGCGTCGGGAACTGCGCAAGTTCCCTCGTCCAGGGCGTGGAGTACTACAAGGACGCCGACCCGGCTAGCCGGGTGCCGGGCCTGATGCATGTCCAGTTCGGCCCCTACCACGTCCGGGACATCGAGTTTGTCGCCGCGTTCGACGTGGACGCGAAGAAGGTCGGCCGGGACATCGGCGAGGCCATCGTGGCGAGCGAGAACAACACGATCACTATCTGCGACGTACCTCCGCTCGGCGTCTGCGTGCAGCGCGGCCCGACCTTCGACGGCCTGGGCGAGTTCTACCGCGAAATCATCACCGAGTCGGACGAGGCCCCGGTGGACGTCACCGCCGCCCTGCGCGACTCGAAGGCCGACGTGCTGGTCTCGTACCTGCCGGTCGGCTCTGAAGAGGCGGACAAGTTCTACGCCCAGTGCGCGATCGACGCCGGCGTCGCCTTCGTCAACGCGCTGCCGGTGTTCATCGCCTCTGACCCCGGGTGGGCGGCCAAGTTCACCGAGGCCGGCGTGCCGATCATCGGCGATGACATCAAGTCGCAGGTCGGCGCCACGATCACGCACCGGGTGCTGGCCAAGCTGTTCGAAGACCGCGGGGTCGAGTTGCTGCGCACGTACCAGCTCAACTTCGGCGGCAACATGGACTTCATGAACATGCTGGAGCGCAAGCGCCTGCAGTCCAAGAAGATCTCCAAGACCCAGGCGGTCACCTCGCAGATCCCGCACGAGATGGAGCGGGCGACCGTGCACATCGGCCCGTCCGATCACGTGCCGTGGCTCGATGACCGCAAGCTGGCCTACGTCAGGCTCGAAGGCAAGGCCTTCGGCGACGTGCCGCTGAACCTGGAGTACAAGCTCGAGGTCTGGGACTCGCCGAACTCGGCGGGCGTGATCATCGACGCGGTCCGGGCAGCGAAGATCGCCAAGGACCGCGGCATCGGCGGCCCGATCACCTCGGTCTCCTCCTACCTCATGAAGTCGCCGCCCGAGCAGTACAGCGACGACTTCGCCCACGAGCAGGTCGAGAAGTTCATCAAGGGCGAAGTAGACAACTGAGCGTAGACCGCTAAAGCGGCAGGTCCGCCCGCATAGAGCTAGGGGCGCACCCGACATCGCGGGTGCGCCCCTTTCCACGCCGTAGATTGGTCTTGTGCACACGCGAAGCGTGCGGGCTGACCAGGCGCCGACGGCGAACGACCGGCCATCGTCATTCATCGGCGATCTTCGTACGGTGCTGGCCGGACAGGGGTTCCGTCGGCTCTACGCCACGCGGCTGATCTCGCAGACCGGGGACGGTATTTACACCGCCGGCCTGGGCACCTACGTCTTCTTCAATGCGACCTCGTTCCCCAACCCGGCCGCCGCCGCGATCTCGTTCGCCGTCCTGTACCTGCCGTACTCGCTGATCGGCCCGTTCGCCGGGGTCTTCATCGACCGGTGGTCACGGCGCCAGATCCTGTTCTGGTCCGCGCTGGCCCGAGCCGGCTTCGTCGCGCTCGGCGCCATATTCATCGCCTCCAACGCCCTCGGGCTCCCGGTCTGGCTGGCCGCCCTCATCGTGCTCGGCGTCAACCGGTTCTTCCTGTCCGCCCTGTCAGCGGCACTGCCGCACGTGGTTGGCGCCAACGAGCTGGTGATGGCGAATTCGGTCGGTCCCACCTCGGGAACCGTCGTGGCCTTCATCGGCGGCATCACGGGAACCGGAGTGCATCTGGCTACCGGCGGCGGTCCGGTTGGTTCAGCTATAACGCTTTGCGCGGCTGGAATGTGTTACGTGGCGGCCAGCCTGAGCGCGAGGCGGATGCCAAGGACCTCGCTCGGGCCGACGCCGAGCGAGGAGGCCGGTCAGGCGAGCGTGAGCGCCGAGCTCGAGAACGTGGCCGCAGGGCTAGTCTCGGGACTGCGGCACGTCTGGGAACGCCGGCCGGCCCGCGCCGCGCTGATCGCCACGACCGCGCACCGGTTCCTGTACGGGATCTTGCTGCTGATGTCGATCTTGTTGTACCGAAACTACTTCTTCCCCGGCGCGAACGGCGACACCGCGCTCGCCCACTTCCTGCCGGTCATCATCAGCTCCGCGATCGGCTACGGGGCGGCGGCCTGGCTGACCCCGGTGGCAACCAACCGGATGTCGAACGCCGCCTGGGTGACCTCGATGCTGGCACTGGGCGGAATCGTCACCGGCACGCTCGGACTGACGTTCGCCCAGCCGGAGTACGTGGCGATCGGCTTCATGCTCGGCGTGGTCGCCCAGGGCATCACGATCTCGACCACGACGATCCTGCAGAAGGACACGACCGATGAGTTCCGAGGTCGGGTGTTCTCGGTCAACGACATGCTCTACAACGCCAGCTTCGTGGTCGGCGCGGCCGCGTGCGCCGGCTTCTTGCCAGCCTCCGGCCACTCGCCCGCGATGCTGATCATCGCCGCCGTGGGTTACCTAGCCGCAGCGGCCGGCTACTGGCTTATTACTCAGCCAGGCGGACGGACACCGGCTTCGGCCGCCCAGCGCAACAGTTCCTCGACGGCGCGGTCGTGATCCAGCGGACCATGCTCCAGCCGTAGATCCAGCAGGTACTTGTAGGCCTTCCCCACGGCCGGGCCTGGACCGATGCCCAAGATCTGCATGATCTCGTGACCGTCTAGGTCCGGCCGGATCCTGGCCAGCTCTTCCTGCTCGGCCAGTTCGCCGATCCGCTCCTCAAGCTCGTCATAGCTCGCGGCCAGGCGCTGCGCCTTCGCCCGGTTGCGGGTCGTGCAGTCGGCCCTGGTCAGAGCGTGCAGCCGCGATAGCAGCGGGCCGGCGTCGGTCACGTACCGGCGGACCGCCGAGTCGGTCCACTCCCCGGTGCCGAACCCGTGGAACCGCAGATGCAGCGAGATCAGCTCGGCCACGTCAGAGGTGACATCGGCCGGGAACCGCAGCGCCTTGAGCCTGGTCCTGGCCAGCTTCGCACCGACGACGTCGTGGTGATGGAAGGCGACCCGGCCGCCCGGCAGAAGCGATCTGGTCTTCGGCTTGCCGATGTCGTGCAGCAGCGCGGCCAGCCGCAGCCTGAGGTCCCGTTCGAGGCCATAGCGCGGCTCAAGCTCGATCGCCTGGGCGAGCACGATCAGCGAGTGCCGGTAGACGTCCTTGTGTCGATGGTGCTCGTCTACCTCAAGGCGCAGCTTCGGCAACTCCGGCAGGAAGTGCTCGGTGGCGCCTGTCCGCACCAGCAGGTCAAGGCCCGCCGAGGGGCCTCCGGGCCGAGCGGACAGCAGCAGCTTGGTGAACTCCGCGGCGATCCGCTCGGCCGAGACGATCTCAAGCCGGGGCGCGATCGCGGCCATCGCATCGGTGACTTCCGGCGTCGCGGAGAACCCAAGCTCGGCCACGAACCGGGCGGCCCGCAGGATCCGCAGCGGATCGTCGTCGAAGGAGTCCTGCGGCGTCCCCGGGGTGCGCAGAGTTGCGTCCCGCAGGTCGGCCAGACCGCCGAACGGATCGACCAGCTCATGGGTGGGCAGCGTGACGGCCATGGCGTTCACCGTGAAATCCCGGCGCAGCAGATCATCGCCCAGTGATTCTCCGTACTGCACGACTGGCTTTCTCGACGTCCGGTCGTAGCGCTCGCTGCGGTACGTGGTGATCTCCAGGAGGTCGTTGCCCTTGCGAAGGCCGACGGTGCCGAAGGCGATCCCCACCGTCCAGGTCGCGTCGGCCCAGCCGGCCGTGATTTCCATGACCCGTTCGGGCGAAGCGTCCGTGGTGAGATCAAGATCACTCAGCGGGCGACGCAAGAAGAGGTCCCTCACCGGCCCGCCCACGAGCGCGAGTTCGTGACCATTGCGCGCGAAAAGGCGGCCGAGCTCGTCGGCGACCTTGGGGATGGCGGAAAGCAGGGCCGTGACCGCACGGCGCTGCTCGGCCGTCAAAGGTGAAGGATCATGCACGGCACGAGATTAGGCGGTACAGGGCCGAGCAGCCAAAGCAGTTTGGGGTACATCGACCGCCACATCAGATCCGGCGCACAGAACTGAGGGCAATACGATGAGCGCCATGGCAAGCTCGCGTGCCGTCAGTCCTCGCGTCAGCCGGCTCTCGTGGTTGGCGCGAATTGGCGTCACCGCTGGCGCCGTAGCCTCCGTCTCCGCGCTTCCGCTCGGCGCGGGATCGGCGCAGGCCCAGCCCACTGCTCGGTCGATCGCGCCGCTGGCGCTGAGCATTACCCAGATGAGCCAGGCCTACGCGACTCCTGGCCAGACGATCACGATTAGCGGCAAGATCAAGAACAGGACGCACCACGTCCTGACCGGCCTGTCCGTGCAACTGCTCGCCTCAGCTACTCCCTTCGGGGCGCAGAGCGACCTGGAGAACTTCGCGAGGGGTCAGTTCTCGGTAGGCTCCCCGGTCTCCCGGGTCAAAGTGATGAGAGTCGCCAAGCTGAAGAAGGGGCAAAGCGGCTTCTGGTCGCTCACGGTGCCGGTCAAGGACTTGAACCTGAGCTGCTTCGGGGTGTATCCGCTCACCGTTCAGGCCGGCGACGCCACCGGCCTCGCGCAGGCGCACGAGCCGCTGCCGTTGCCGTTCTGGCCCAATAACGCCCGCAGTTGCTCGGGCGCGGTCCGGCCGAAGCCGTTCACCGCCTCGTGGGTCTGGCCTCTTATCGACAGCCCGCA
>DATNFM010000148.1:0-20237 GCA_035606435.1 Streptosporangiaceae bacterium
GTGCTCCAGGCGGGGATCGGACGGATCCCATTCCGCCGCCTCATCGTAGGCCAGGTAGATCTGGCGGAACTCCGGTTCGTCGAGCGCCTTGAGTTTGGCCTGGGCCGCATCGCCAGACTCGTCTGGGTAGCCGGCGGCGAGCACGATCCAGCCGTCGCGTTCCATCTTGATCATGCGCTCGCTGACGCCGATCGCACGTAGCCCGTCGATGAGCTCAACGATCTTCGGCGGCAGGAACAGCGTGTCACCCGCGACCAGGCCGGCGACCCGCCGCTTCTGCTCGGTCAGCTCCCGGATCTTGGCGTCCAGCGAGCCGTCGATCTGGTCGACGGCGCGGGCGAACTCATCGGGCTCGGCCCGCAGCAGCTCCTTGATCCGGCCGAGCGGCACGCCGGAGTCGGCCAGCGTCTTGATCTTGATCAGCGCGACGACGGCGGCCGCGTCGTAGCGGCGGTAACCGGAAGCGTCCCGGTCGGGCTCGGTCAGCAGCCCGCTTTGGTGGTAGTGCCTGATCGCCCGGATCGTTACTCCGACATAGGCGGCGACCTGGCCGATGGTCAGCTTCATGGGCAAGAACTTTTTAGGCAGAAAGCTTTCCGGTGGTTTGTATCCATGGTTCTATCGTCCAACCCTGACGCAGGGTCAGGGTCAAGCGTTGGACGAGGCGAGCTTGACTCCGGCGTGGGCCCACGGCCGGGTAAAGCCGATCGCGCCCCGGTTGGTGTACGGCGTGATCCGCACGACCAGGCCGGGCGCGGGTGATTCGACCATCAGGCCGCGGCCGATCACCAGGCCGACGTGGCCGGGCGCGGTCGCGGTGCCGTCGCCGCCGACGAAGAACACCAGGTCGCCCGGTTCGGCGTCGGCCGCCGGGATCTTTGGTCCCCACGCCCACTGCTCCTGCGAGGTGCGCGGGATGTCGACACCGGCCGCGCGGTAGGCCATCATGACCAGCCCCGAGCAGTCGAAGGAGTCCGGGCCGGTGCCGCCCCACTGGTACGGCTTGCCCAGCTGAGCCTCGGCGAAGTTGACCGCTGCGGCGGCCGCGTTGCTGGATGCCACTCCGACGCCGGGGATGCACTGGGGGGCGTCGTCGACGGTGACCGGACCGGCGGTGAAACCGCCCTTGGAGTACTGGTTCGCCCAGCTCATCACCTGCTGTACGTAGGACTCCAGGTGGTTGTAGGCGAAGATCGCGTTCGTCACGTTGTCGAGCACGCCGTGCTCGACCAGGTACCTGGCCGCCCCGGCGATCGCATCGGCCGGCTCGTAGACGCTGGCGATCCCGTCACCGTTGCCGTCCGTCGCGACTCCGCTAACCTTCTCGCTGGCCGGGTGGACGGGAGCACCGCCCCAGGTGTTGGTCGACGCACCGCCGATGCCGATCTGCATCGGGCCTGCCGCGCCGAAAGCGTTCGAGCCGCTGTGCACGCCGGGAAGGGTGGTCTGGCCGTCGTCGCTCTCGATCTTGCCGATTCCCGCCAGCACTACCCAGGGCACGTGGTACTTGGCGCCGATCGACTTGAACAGCGCCAGGTAGTTCGCCGGGATCGAGTCGGCCGCGCTGTGGCTTGGCGGCGGCTGGTTGACCGACTTGCCGCCGGACTGGCAGGCGGTGTGGCTCGAATAGATCATCCCGCTGCCAGCGAACAGCAGCATCGGCGCCGCCACCACCACGGCGATCATCAGGACGACTATGCCGCCCAGCGTGAAGAGCGCCGGCTTGGCCAGTCCGGTTGGCAATCGGTTCACTGGTTGCCTTCCGAGGCGAACTCGATGTCACTTACCTGCCAACTGCTGCCGGACCCGGTCACCGTGATCGCGTAATTGTCGGTCTGCTCGCTTAGGCCCTTGGTGCCCTTCAGGTGCTGGACCAGGTTCACCACGAACGTGAGGCTGGTGGGCCCGAACGCCCGCAGCGAAGTGATCGTCGCGGTGGCGGTCGAGGTCTGCTGGCTCTTGACCCGCTCAGCCGCGACGCCGGGGGTGGCGAACGCCCGCCCGACTATGACCGCCAGGGCACTCGTCATCAGCGGCTTCATCGGCGCGAGGTAGGCGTTCGTGCTCTCGGTGTAGGTGAACGTGCCGTAGTCGTCGGCGAACGCGGTCGTGACCTGCGCCGCGGTGCCCAGGCCCGATTCGGTGAACGGCAGCAGGGAGTAGATATCGGGAGCCTTCCCGCTTCCGGTGTCACCGGGAGGCGAGGACGCCGGCGGCGTGGTTGGCGTTGTCGTTGGCTGGGTCGTTGGCTGGGTCGTCGGCTGGGGCCGACCGGCTGCCGCCGCACCATCGTTGGACTTGGGCAGGAACAGGTAGGCACCAAGACCGGCGAGAACGAGAACCACGACGGTGAAGGTGACGATCCGCTGCACTGGCGTGAGTTCCATGGCGATCAGTCGTTCCGACGCCTGCGCGGCCGAAGCCAGAACGGACTGGACTGTTCACCGCCGCTGGCTGCTCCGCCGCCGCTGGCCTGGCCGCCGCTGGCCTGGCCGCCGCCGGCCGCCGGGCCCGAGCCGGATCCAGACCCCGATCCGCCCGACCGGCTGGACCAGAACGGCCCGCCCGAGCGCGATGCCGAGGAACTGGGTGGCGCGGACGATCTAGGTGCCGACCGCGCTCTGGGCGGCGCGGCCGATCTCGGCCTGGACGATTCGGTCGGTTGAGCGGTCGGGCGCACCGAGCGCGGCGCCTGGCCCCTTCCCGACCAGCCGGAACTGGGCGCGGCCGGGGTCCGCGACGATCCGGCCGACGGCGGGCTCCCAGCACTGGGCGGGCTGGGCGGCGCGGCGCTCGGCCGGCGCCGCGCGGCTCCGCCTGAGGCCCCGCCTCCACCTCCGCTGCCTCCGCCCCCGGACGGCCAGCGTGCGCCGGCCGGGCCGCCGAGGGTGAGCGCGGGCGGCGCTGGTGGCGGGGGCGTGCTGGATCCGCCGCTGGTCCGGCTCGAGGCCGGCCTGGCTCGTCCGCCGTTACCAGACCCGCCCGCGGAGCCGCTGCCGGACCACGTGGCCGGGGTGCTCTGGGAGGAGGGCAGCCGCAGCGGCGGGGCCTGGTCGCCTGAGGACGCGCCCGCCGAGGCACCCAAGGCTCTGGCCCGGGCTCCGACGCCACTCCCGGCCGCGACTCCGGCCGCAGCCGCATCGGGCGTTCCGCCCGCGCCCCCCGGTGGCGCGTGCCCGTCTCTGCCTGCGCCGCCATCGGCACCGGCCGCCAGGTTCGCGGCAGCGCCGACGGATCCGACGGCCGTCGCGGCTCCGAGTGCGAGGCCCGCGGCCTGGGCCGGGTTGCGCCTAGCCCAGCGCGCGGCCCGGTAGCCGGCGAATCCGGGCACGGTGAGCGTAGCGGCGTCCCTGGTGTTGGCCCGCGCGGTCGCAGCGGCCCGGCTGAGGTCGGCATCGGCCCGGTCGTGCGCTCCGATCGCGCTGTAGCCGACGGAGGCGAACAGGTGCTGGAACGGCTTGCGGTAAATGAAGACCGCAACCGTGACCAGCGTGATCATCAAGATCTTCAGCGCCCATGGCAGCACCGCGTCGGTAGTCCCCATGATCAGCGCATAGCAGTAGAGCAGAACGCTGAGCGCCAGTGCCACCGCCGCCTGTTTGAGCAGCACGCCGACGAGCATCTCGAACCAGCGCGCGGCCACTACCCGGCCGAACCCTGGATGGGTCCCGATCAGCAAGAAGAACGGTCCGACGATCAGCAGCAGCAAGAATCCGAGCTTGAGCAGGATCAGCGTCACGGCGATCAGCAAGATCAGCACGCCGGCTACGAGCGCGGCCAGCATCGCGGCGAACGCTATCTCAAGCCTGGTCGTCCACTCCTTGCCCTGGAACAAGGGGTAGATGCTGGGATCGGAATTCTGGATCGTCTTCGCGATGCCTTGATAGGCCGCCTGTTTCGCCTGGACCAGGTCCGTCGTCGGCTTCTCGTTCACCGCGATCGCCTGGGCCCACAGCAGCGGCCGGGCAAAGTTGTCGACCGGCGTCCGGGCCTTGCCGTTCCGGCTGAACGCGGTCGTGCCGAACTCGCCGTCCAGCCAGGGCTTGCAGACGAGCACGGTCCACAGCTCATTGGCGTTCTGGTCGACGACGGTCCGGCCTGAGGTGTAGCTAAAGCTCTGCGGGTTGATCTGCGGGTCGCCGTTGCTGACCGGCAGGCAGCTCGATTCGCCCGGGCTTGGCAGGTGAGCGAAGGCGGCGTTCAGCGCGGTGCTGATCCCGTCGGAGACGCCCTTGCCCAGGCCGGTGAAGTCAGCCGGCCGGCCGATCAGCCAGATCGCGGCCGCGGCAGCGACCACCATCCAGATCGTGCCCTCGATCGTCCGGGTGCCCCGCTTGCGGATCAGGCCTTGCCAGGCCAGCCAGATCGCGCCCAGGATCACGATAACCGCTACGTAGGGGAAGTAGATCGCGTTGCCCAGCCCGCTGATCAGGTGGTCGGTCACACCCTGGAGCCAGCCGAGAATGCCTTCCCCGGCGGCCGACTGGTAGACGGTGATCGTGACGCGGTCCAGGGCCTTGGCGAAGTCGAAGATCATCCCGGCGACATCGTTGCCGATCAGCGATGTCATGTCCGAGCACTGCAGGTTGGTCGCCGCCCAGAACTGGCCTTCCATGCCGTACTGGTTGTAGGGCGTCGCGATCGGCTTGCCGGGCGCGGCGGGCGGCTTGATCAGGGAGTCAACGCCGCCGGAGGCCGATTCTGGCTGCGGCACGCCGGGCTGGCACAGGTTGTTCAGGGAGCCGGCGATGCCGGACTGGCCGAGAGAACAGAATCCGAGCAGTCCGCCGATGTCGCCGATCCCCGGGACCGAGCAGAGCCCGCCGGCCGGGGCCTGCGGCGCCTGCGCGTGGTCAGGGGTGACCTTAGCCAGCGTCGTGGCGTGCACGGTTGTGGCATGCACGGTGTTGGCCAGCACGGGGCCAGGCTTCGCGGCGGTGCTCGACACGCTCAGGCCATGACCGACCGCGCGGGTCGCACAGACCAAGAAGACGACAATTATCAGCGCCACAGCGGCCTTGCGAGACACTCGCCGGAGTCTGAGCATCGGGGGGCTCCTCAGTTTTCGGTCGCCGGCTAGGAAGAAGGTGCCTGAGCCGGGCTCGGAGGTCGATCCCGAACCTGCTGCTGGCCGTTGCTCGGTGCCCCGCGGCTGCTGCCAGCCGACTGGGCCGATGAGTGGTGCGTTGCTGAACCAAGTCCGGGCACGCCATTCGCCCTGCGCTCGCCCCCCGAGCCCCTGACGTTGGCCTGCGGCGGTACCGGAACCTGGCTTGAACTGGCTCTGGTCGGATTCGTGTCGAGCCAGCGACGTAGATCATCGGAGATCAGGTCGATCTGGATGCGGCCGGCCCGGCCGTCCAGGTCACGGAAGATGCACTCTCCATTGCCGATGCTGCGCAGCACGGCGGCGTGCTCGTCGGAGACGTCGACGCCGAGCAGCGACAGCACGTTGGCGACCTCGGCCCGCTCGGTCGATCGGAACGCGAAGACGGCCGAGATACAGTTCGTCACCTGCTCGTTGAGCAGGTCGCCGGCGTTCTGCGAGACGAGGATCAGCGCGGTGTTCCTCGACCGGCCCATCCTCGACACCTCGGGGATGAGCTTGGCCCCCTGCGGTGTCGAGGTAACGGCCCAGGCCTCGTCCAGCACGATCGCCTTGGGGATTCTCCGGTCAAGGCTGTTGAGCAGCCGGCGGGCGAACTGGGACACCAGATAGAGCAGCGCGACGGACAGGCGCTGTTCGTAGGAGTAGTCGTCGCGCTTGAGGCCGGCCTCTGGCAGCGTCAGGCCCGCGAGCGTGAACACCGTCGTCCAGCCCTCGGCATCGATTCGGTCACCGCCGGAGGGCGAGAAGCAGAGCTTGGCCAGCCGCATCTCCGACATCGACCTGAGCACCGCGCCGAGGTTCTTCGAGGCCGGGTCGGTCGCGGCCTCAAGGAACTCGATCACCTTGCCCAGGCTGGGCCGGTCGCCCGCCGATACGGCGCCGACCGCCTGGATCATCGCGCTCTCGCGCTCTTCGCTCATGCCCGGCAGCAGAAGCCGCAGCGTCTCGGCGGCCATCGTGCGGCGTTCGGCGAGGTCATCACCAAACGAGAACGGGTCGAGCAGCCCGGCCGCCGCGCTGCCCAGCGGCAGCATTCTCGCCCGCCGGCCCCGGTGGGCGAGCAGCTTGACCAGCGACTCGGCGTCGCCCTTAGGGTCAATCACCGCGACCGTCACGCCGCGCAGCGCCATCTGCAGGATCAGCAGCAATGCCAGCGTGGTCTTGCCACCGCCGGGTTCGCCGGTGATGGCGACGGCGGTCGGCCGGTTGCGGGCGGCCGCTACCAGCGGATCGAAATGAACGACCGAGCGGGCCCGGCCGGTGGTCTCGCCGATGTAGGGACCCACCCAGCCGGACTCTTCAGTCGGCCGGTCGCCCAGGTCGACGGTGGCCGTCGGCATCCCGCCGGCGATCGTGTACAGCGGCTGACGCTGCAGGTAGGAGTTGAGCCTGACCCGGTCCCCCGGCAGCGACTCGCACAGCAGCGAGAACTGGTCGCCGGTGGAGTTCACGACGTCGATGCCGATGTCGCGGTAGTGCTCGGTGAGCGCCTCGGCCCGCCGCACGCAAAGTTCGCGGTCCGGTGCGGTCACCGCAAGCCGGTGCCAGCCGTAGACGAACGGCAGCCGTTCCTTGGTGATCCCGTGTTCGAGCAGTCTGGCCGCCTCGATCTGCTCGGCCAGCGCGATCGGCAGGTCGGCACCGGCCTCCCGGATGTGCGCGTCCATGTCCCTGGCGTGCGCGAGCCTGCGGCTCACGTCCTTGCTCGCCTTGGCCGGCGGGATCAGCCGCATCCGCAAGCTGGCCTCGACCGGGAACGGCAGCGAGTCCGCATAGTGCAGCCAAGGCTCGCCGTCAGGGAAGTACATGACGTCGGGGAATCTGGTGAACGACAAGAACGCCACGCAGGACTCACCGGCCGGGTGCACGATTCGCAGTACGGTCCGGCCGTTGTGAATCTCGCCCTCGACCAGCGACTCGATCTCCCCAAGACCCCACCGTCGCTTGCGCACCGCGGTCGGCGGCGGGTCACCGAGGGCGCCGGTCAGCGCGTGCCTGAACAGCCAGGCGACCTCGTCAGGGGTGGCATGCCTGGCGGCGAGCGAACTGGCTCCCAGCGACCGGCCGACGCGCTCGGCCTGCTCGGTCCATTTCGCGATCTCGGGCAGCACGACCGCCGCGTCCTCGATGCCGAGGATCTGCTCGCTGGCCCGGTAGGCATTGGCGAACTGGTTGAACATCCCGCCGGCAAGCTGAGCCCTGACCCCGCGCTGGCCGAGCCTCACCCCGAGATAGACCTCTTTGGTCCAGAAGTCCTTGGCCCAGACCTGCCGGTACATCTCATCCAGGTAAGGCAGCCAGCCCGGCCCTCCGTCGGAGGTGGCATGCAGGCCCGTCGCCCACTGCGCGGCCGGGTAACTACGATGCGCGATCCGCAGGTGGACCTCGGCGTCCGCCATCCTGATGCCGGCCAGCGCGACGGTCAGGTTGGTCGCGAGCGACTCCCGCTGCTGGCCGGTCATGAACTCGTAGGAGATCGTCGGCACCCGGAAGTAGGCCCAGGCGTGTGATTCGGTCAGCAGAATGCGATCATCGAAGTACCTGACCGACAGCCTGTTTCTCGTTGTCCGCTGGCTCATCGGGGTCCCCACCCACTCCCCCTGGTCTTGCCGGCCGAGGCATTCGCTGGCCGGCCCGGGTGCGAGCCGTCTCCCTGGCCCGGGTCGGGGCCGGCATGATCGGCCAGTGCCACGACCAGCACTCCGGCCAGAGCCGTATACGCACCGGCGGTGGCCGGACTGACCGTACCGGCCCACTGACTTGTTGGCTTCTCGCTCGCGGCGGCTCGTTCTCGCTTCACGGACTGGACGCCCAGCTGGTCATCCCACGGCACTCGGACGATGGCGCGGCAGCGGCCGATGCAGCCGCGTTCGGCCTGCTCGACGTGAGCGGTGCTTCGTCGACTGACCCCGTTCATCACCATGATCGCGTCGGAAGCCAGCTCGGCATGCCCGTGCGCATCGAGCCATTCGAAGGTCATGCCGATCGCCCGCGAGGCGGCGGCGCTGGCGGGGGCGACGAGGATCAATTGGTCGGCCATCGAGAGCAAGCGCGGCACCACGGTCGTCGACGGGTCGGCCAGCACGATCTGGTGCTCGGCCGTCGCCTGCTCGAACAGGCGGGCGGCGCGGGCCAGGCCGGCCGCCGGGTCAGCCGGATCCGACTCGGACTCGGCCAAGGGGTGCAGAACCTCGAGCCTGGGCGGACCCAAAGAGGTGGCCTGAGCGAGCGCCGGGCGCAGCCGGGCCCGGCGTGCGAGCGAATTGGCGCCAACATTGAGGTCGAAGGCCGCGATCGGCTCTGACCGCAAGCTGGCTAGCACCTCGCCGGTCAGCAGGGCCGTGATCGTCTGTCCGGCGCCGACGGTGCAGCCGAGAACGATCACGCGGCGCGGGCCGGCGATTGGCAGTTGAGCTCGGGCCCGGTCCCGCTGCAGCTGGTCTGGCTTGCCCGGGCGATGCCCGCCGGGCACGACCATGACCCGGCCGCTGATGCCATCGCCTCGGCGGACCGACGGTCCGGCCAGCATGCGTTCGACCGTGGGCGCGGGTTCAGCGGTCGCGCCGGCGTTGACCACGGTGATATGCGGACGGTTGGTTTCGAGACGTACGGGCTCTCGATCGGCGGACTCCGACAGAGTGAAAGCCTCCTCCTGGGGCTCGCTTACCTCGGTGCGCGGGCCTGGCGCCTGGGTACGCCGAGCGGGCGCCTCGGTACGCGGTGCCTCGGTACGCGGTGCCTCGGTACGCGGTGCCGACGCCTCGGTACACGGTGCCTCGGTACGCGGTGCCGACGCCTCGGTACGCGGAGCGGGCGCCTCAGTGTGCGGAGCGGGCGCCTCAGTGTGCGGAGCCGGCGCCAGTGCGGCACCGATGACTGGACGAGCCTCGTCCGGTCCGGTGGTCGGCAGCGCGGGCTGATCCGCAGCCGTCTCTGGCGCCTCGGGAAGCTCGGCGTCGTCCGGCAAGGCGATCTGGCGCGAGATCGATAGCGGTTCAGCGGTGCTGGCGGACTGCTCGGGCTGGGCCGACTTCGCCGGCGCCCGAGCGCTGGCCGGGCTGACCGTGGAGTCCAGACCGACCGTGGACTCCGGGCCGACCATCACCGGGTTAGCTGTGGACTCCTGGTCGGCCTTGGACGCCAGGCCAGCCGTCGACGCCGGGTTAGCCGTGAATGCCGGGCCGGCCGTGGACTCCGCGCCGGCCGTGGACGGCGGCATCGCGACGGACGCCGAGCCTGCGGTCGACCGCGCCCTCGCGGCGAACACCGCGCGTGCGCTGGACACCGCGCGTGCGCTAGGTGCCTGGCGGGCGCCTGGCGCCGGGCTGACGGTGGACGCCGAGCCTGCGGTCGACACCGAACTGGCGGTCGACGCCGAGCCGAACGCAGATGCCGGGGTAGCCGTGGACTCTGGATTTGCGGTCGACACCGCACCGGCGGCGAACGCCGCATCGGCATTGGATGCCGGGCTGGCGGTCAACGCCGCGCTGACGGCGGACGCCGGGCTGACAGGGGATGCCGGACTGGCAGCGGACTCCGGGCTGGCGGTCGACGCCGCGCTGACGGCGGACGCCGGGCTGACAGGGGATGCCGGACTGGCAGCAGAGGCCGGGCCTGCGGTCGACGCCGGGCCTGCGGCGGACGCCGCGCTGACAGCGGACGCCGCGCTGACGGTGGACGCCGGACTGGCAGCGGACTCCGGGCCTGCGGTCGACGCCGGGCTGGCGGCGGACGCTGGGCTCCTTGTGGGCGGCGCGGTCGGCGCGCGCGAGAGCCGGTCACGGAGGACGACCTGCTCGTCGGGCGGCGCCGGCCGGACCGGCGGGTGGACCTGCGGGGAGGTGGGCCGTGGCGGCGGCGGGATCGGACCAACTGGAGCCGGCGGGACCGTCGGGGATGCAGCCGGAACGGGAGACGCCGGCAGGACGGGAGAGGACGCCGGCGGGATCGTGGACGGGGCTGCTGGTACCGCGGACGGACCCGGCGGGACCGCGGACGGGGCCGGAGGCGGGAAGGCCTGGCCTCGGGGACGTACCGGCACCGGGCCCTGGGGCGGCGTTCCGACCGGAGGGGCGGGCGGGGGCGGCGCGGGGCGCGCTGAGGCTACGGGCCGACCCAGTCCGGGAACAATCGGCGGCGCTGCGGCCGCGCGCACCCAGTCCGTCCCGGCGGCTACCCCCGGCCGAGGCGGCGGGGCGGTCCTGGCAGCGGGCGGCGGGGCCGCGCTCGCTGCCCTGGCGCGCATGGAGGCCGCCCGTGCGGCCCTGGCTGACGCCGCTCCGGCTCTGGTAGTTGCGGGCGGTCCCGATCGCACCCGAAGCTGCTCGGGCTGGACTTGAGCCTGGTCTGGTGCAGCTTGATCGGGCAATGTCTGCTCGGACTGGGCCGAACGCGGGTGTCCTGGCCGCTGGTGTCCTTGCCGCTGAGGAGTTTGCCGCTGAGGAGTTTGCCACTGCGGCGGTGTCTGCCGCGGTTGTGTTGGAAGCGGTTGTGCTGGACGCGGCTGTGTCGGCCGTAGCTGGCCGCGACGTTGCCGGGCCGGGCCTTGCGCAGCCGGAGCGGATGCCGCCATCGCCGGGGACGGGCGCGCACTCGCCGGACCGCCGCCGGGCAGGCGAACCCTGGTCACGCGGCGAACCAGACCCGTCCGCGAGCTACGGCGCTCGGCCACGGCGCCGACTTGACCTCGCGCGGCCGGCGACAATCGCCAGACCCGGCTGGTCACGACGATGACGTCGCTTTCGGCTAGCGGCGCCATCCGACACCACACCCGGGGCTCCGCGAGGTAACGCACCTGCGAGCGGATCAGCTCCGGAAGCCGCTTGCCTTCTAGCACCGGCCTGGTCACCAGCCAGGTCGCCAGCCCTGGGGGCAGCACGTAGAGCCAGACCAGCGAGTGACTGAACGGAACGTTCAACAGGGTGAGAAGCACCACGTACGGCAGGGCGATGGCCGCGAACACGGTGATCTGGCCGACCGGCAGCGGCATGGGCAGCCTGAAGTCATACAGCTTGTACAGCCGCTTCTCTATTCGCCAGATATTCGTGTAGGTGGGCAGATCCACCTGGTGCTCTCCTCTCCGCAGCTAAACGCGAACGCCGGACTCTGGGAGCGGCCCTAGCCGCTTGCCAGCCAATCGCTAGTGGACGCCCAGCGCGTGGGCGATGCCCTGAGCCAGCGACCGAACGATCGTGGGTTCGTAGAAAATGACTGCGATTGCGACGGCCAGCACGAAGAATTGCACGAACCTGATGATCTCACGGGTGAAGAGGAAGAAGATCGCAACTATTCCCACAATGCCAAGGAATAGTGGCCCGAAGAGGTCCTGCAAGTACGTCACAAGACCGGAACTGCTAATCGCTAGCGGTACGGCCGTGGTAATGCTTAGCGGCGACATCGTTACTCCGGTTTGGTGAGCACAGCGGATGGTGAGCACGGCTTACTGGCCTCTTGCGCTAGCCAGGAGGCACTCATGTGGACGGCCCTGGCAGCGCGGTCGATGCTCCGATTGAGCTGACGTACCAGTGCCCGCCGCGACGGATGACGGTCATGGCGTAGGTCATCTGCAGCTGGGCACGGCCACCCGACGCGGGCGGACCAGCCGACGGCGTGCTGGCAGGCAGCCAGGTGACCGTGACAGTGATATTCCTGGTCGATCCGCTGGCGGCCGGCACGACGACGTTCCCGATGCTGCCGAACTCGACTTCGCCGCCGAGTCCGGTCAGTTGCACCCCAGGAGCCGCGAACGCGTTCAGCTTCGCGCTCTCACCACTTGCATACGCTCTGAAGAAGTCCGGAAGCTGACGCGTCAGCGCCTGCTGAGACTGGACATCGATGGTCACCTTAGGAGCTGCCGGCGGGATCAGGCTGGCCGGCGGCGTGAGCTGCGCCGGCAGTCCCGAGACGACCATCCCGCCGCCTGAGTAGTAGACCGGGACGCCGATTTCGATCAGTCGTCCGCCGGTCAGGCCGAGAACATCGACGATCGCGCTGTTGTCGTTCTGCACGTCAACGCCGACGACCTGCTCGGACTGTACGGTCTGGGATCCGGCGCCATTCCAGCCGAGTTTCGGGTCGGTTCCCGGCGGGAGGAATGGCGCTAGCTCGGTGGCGCGCTGCGCCGCCGTTGACGGGCTGAAGTTGAGGTAGATCTCGCTGAATTCCAGGGCGAACCCGCTGGCCAATGAGACCGGGAAACTGCTGGTCGGCTGCCCGGTCGGGGCGGAGCTGTTAGAGGTCGGGTTCTGGTAGCTGGTGATGATCGCGAGGATCCCTCGGTAGCCGATCAGCAGCAGCACGAGCCACACGACGGCACGCCCCAGCCAGACCAGCCACCGGCCTCCTGAGCCGCGTCTGGCCGTCCGCTGGGGTTGGTCGGCTAGCGGAGTGTCGGCCCGATGCGGGTCCGAGCCATATCCGTCGGACGCATATCCGGCCGATTGCCCCGCCAATCCGGCACTCCCGGTCCCTCGCCCGGCCATCTGTTGATCAGCTGTCACCGCTCGCTCGGTCGTAACCGGGGCACCGGGCAGCATTCGGTTGCCCGTTGCCATCACACCTCCGCCCGCTGTCCCTGCCCTACAAGTCTGTGCCCGACACGTTTCTGACTGACACTTATCTGGCCAAGAGCTGCGGCGCTCCATTGATCTTGTCCAGCACCATTCTGCGGCAATACGCCCAGCCTCAGGGCTCTTTGCGGGCTCCGACGCGCCGATGACCTGCGAATTAAGAAAGCGACTGTTGTCGGCCATGACTGGTTCGATCCGATGTCTACGGCAGCTGACCTGGGCAGACGCGCTCTGCGGCCCGCCGCGAGGGCCGCGGGCGGGAGATTGACGCCCGCGTCGCAGCTGTGGCGCATGTCACACCCACCTCCTGGCTCGATCGACCTGTTCGCCATGGTCATCCGGACATCGCTTATTGACGCACCGGCCTGTGATAGTTGGTGTGACCGCCTGACCAGCATTTCCGCATTCAGGGCTAATCGGGCGAGCTGCCCGCAACTGTCACAGCAATGATCCGTGGGTCGTGCTCGGCTACCGCCCCATTGGGCGGTAGCCGAGCACCAGCAAGGCGACGAGCTAGGTGGTTAGGAAACGGGGGCCGCGTCCGCCTGCGCAGCGCGGGCGGCCGTGGTGATCATCCAGCCGAGAACGACAGCCTCTTCGCGCCAGGCGTCGTAGCGACCGCTACGCCCGCCGTGCCCCGCGATCATCTCCGTCTTCAGCAGGAACGGTCCGCCCGTAGCGACCGCCTGCAGTTTCGCGATCCACTTCGCCGGCTCGGTGAAGCGGACCCTGGTGTCGTTGAGGCTGGTGACCGCGAGGATCGGCGGATAGGCCACGTCGGCCGAGATGTTCTCGTACGGAGAGTAGGACTTCATATAGGAGTAGTAGGCGGGGTCGTGCAACGGGTCGCCCCACTCCTCCCACTCGGTCACCGTGAGCGGCAGGGACGGATCGAGGATCGTATCAAGCGCGTCCACGAACGGCACGTTCGCCACGATGGCGCCGAATGCCTCGGGCGCTAGATTCGCCACCGCGCCCATCAGCAGCCCGCCGGCCGAGCCTCCCCGGGCGATTAGCCGGTCTGGGGCCGTCCAGCCGGATTCCGAGAGATACTTTGCACAAGCTATAAAGTCCAGAAATGTGTTCCTCTTATTAAGCAGTTTCCCGTCGTCGTACCAGCGCCTTCCGAGCTCGCCGCCACCCCTGATATGCGCGATCGCAAAAATAAATCCGCGGTCAAGCAGCGAAAGCCTCGGCACGGCAAAGTACGGGTCGCTGGAAATTTCGTAACTGCCGTAGCCGTACAGGAGCAGCGGCGCGCTGCCGTCGGCCGGGACGTCCTTGCGTCGGACCAGGGAGATCGGCACCTGCGTGCCGTCGGGGGCCGGCGCCCACAGCCTGACCTGCTCGTAGTCCTCGGTCCGGTACGGCTGCTGGCCGGGCAGGGTCAGGACCGGCTGGCGCTTGAGCAACGTCAGCTCGCCGGTGACCGTGTCGCAGTCGTAGACCGAATCCGGCGTGACCATCGAGACGTAGCCGAGGCGGAACAACCGCGAGGCGTAGTCGGGGTTCGACCCGGGTCCGACCGTGTAGACCGGCTCATCGAAGTCGACATCGTGGCTGGTGCCGTCGACGCGCAGGAACCGCAGGCCGGTGAGACCGTCCTTGCGGTAGTAGAGCACCGCGTGGTCCGCGAAGGCGCCGACATTGAGCAGCCTGGTGTCGGCGCGATGCGGCACCAGGGGCGTCCAGTCCCCCGGCCGGTCCAGCGAGGCGGTCGCCAGCTCGAAGTTCAGGGCACCGTCGTTGTGCAGGATCAGCAGCCGCTCGGTGCCGTCGGAGGTGACCTGGTGGTCCACGCTGTACTCAAGGCCCTGCCGACGGGGTGCGACCACGGTGAACTCGCCGGTCGGGCTGGCCGCGTCGAGCAGCCAGGCCTCGCTGGTCAGCTTGCTGTCCGTGCTGATCATCAGGTACCGCTGGCTGCGGCTGAGCGCGACGCTGACGAAGAAGCGGTCGTCGGTCTCGGTGAACACGACCTGGTCTTGCTCGGACGGAGTCCCGACCAGATGCCGCCAGACCTGATACGGCCGCCAGGCCTCATCGGCCCTGACGTAGAACAGCGCCGATCCGTCGAGCGACCAGGCCGTTCCGTAGTGGGTGTTCTCGATCTCGTCGGCGGCGACCTCGCCGGTGACCAGGTCCTTGATCCGCAGCGTAAACCGCTCGTCACCCGTGTAGTTCGTCGAGAACGCCAGCTTGGTGGCATCGGGGCTGACGTCGTTGGCGCCCATCGAGAAGAACGCGCCGTCCCCGGCCAATTCGTTGCCGTCGAGCAGGATCTGCTCGCCTTCGGGCGGCGAGCCGTCCTCGGTCATCGGCGGCCGCTCGTCCGCGCTGCCGTCGGCCCCGTAGTTGACAGCACAGCGGCAGTAGACCCGGTACTGCTTGCCTTCGACCGTGCGCGCGTAGTACCACCAGTCGCCCTTGCGCGACGGCACCGACAGGTCCGTTTCCTGGGTCCGGCCCTTGATCTCGTCGAAGATCGCCGCCCGCAGCTCATCCTGTCCCTGCGTCACCGCCTCGGTGTAGGCGTTCTGCGCCTCGAGGAAGGCGATCGTGTCGGGGTTTTCCTTGTCTGCGAGCCAGGTGTAGTCGTCGATCACGGTGTCGCCGTGGTGGGTGCGCTCTACCGGGATGCGTTTGGCCGCTGGGGGTTCGGGCTGCGGGGTCTTCGGCTCGCTGGTCATGAGTCAGAAGTCTATTTGAGCGGCTTATTGACCTGCTTGCCTAGCTAGCCGCCGAGCGGGTGGATGTACGGGCCGGTGAACGACTTGGTCTCAGAGTCGGCGGTCGCTAGCGCGGTGCCGGGTGTCAGGCTCAGGTCGGTGCAGCCGCGCAGTCGTTTCCAGCGCGCGATCGCCTCGGCGGCGGCCGAGCCGGTTTCCTGGATCGGCAGGCCGCCGGAGATCTCGGCCGGCCGCCAGCTGAATCCGTCGACGTGCCTGCCGGTGATCGTGATGTGCAGCGCGCCGCTGTAGGTCTCCGGAGGCATCGTGTCGTAGAAGGCCAGGTTGCCCAGGCCATAGTCGACGAACGCGGTGCCGAGGTAGCCGGCTCCGAGCTGCACGTGCGCGTGGGCGCCGATGATGATGTCGGCTCCGGCCTTGACCAGCGCCTTGGCCAGCGGTTCCTGGACCGTGTTCGGGCACAGCTGCGCTTCGGTTCCCCAGTGCAGGTAGACGACGACGGTGTCGCTGACCTTCCTGGCCCGCTGCACCGCCGAAACCAGTTCGCCCTCCTGATAGGCCGACGCCAGGCCCGGCTGGGTGGCGGTCGCCGTCCAGGAGGAAATCAGGTTGGTGTCGATGACCTCGGTGGCGGCGATGATCGCGATCCGCTGACCGTTGATGGTGGTCTCGTAGGGCGCGAAGGCCTGAGCCGCGTTCTTCCCGATGCCGAGGACCGGGTAGCCGGCTTCCTTGGTGATCGCGAGCGATTCCTCGAGCCCGGCCCGGCCGCAGTCCTCGCCGTGGTTGTTGGCTTCGGTGACGACGGTGACGTGAGCGGCCTTGAACGCGGTCAGCGCGGTCTTCGGCGAATGGAACACGAACTGCTTCGGCTGCGGGCTCGGGCAGTCGCCGTTGGTCAGCGCCGACTCGAAGTTCGTCATCGACAGGTCGGCACCGGACAGGAGGCGGCCGACGCTGTCGAGAGCGGTGTTCGGGTTGGCGGACAGGCGGGCGCCGATGGCACCTTCGAAGTGAACGTCGCCGCCGAAGGCCAGGGTTACGGCCTTGCCGTCGCCACGCCAGTTCGGGCTCAGCGGGGATCCGTGCTTGGCGCGGCCGTTCTTGCCGTTCTGGCCCTTGTGGCCTTTCTTTTGCTTCTGATCGGTCGTGACCCGGCCGGAGTGGGTGTGGTCGGCCGCGCCGGAGTGGCGGTGGCCCTCGTACCGGTAGACCGCGTATCCGCCGATGAGCACGACCACGATCAGCGCGACGACTGCCAGCCTGAACTGGCCCTGCCGTCGTCTCCTCGTGGTATGCCGGGCTGAGTGCACGCGCCAACGGTAACAATCTGATCGTCGTGGCCTGGGGGATTCAGGCATCTCAATTCGTGAATCTCATGGCCTTCGGCGGGTGGACTGCGGGCAGGGCTGCCTGCGACGGGCTGAGGCTGCCGGGGGCGGGCCGAGGGCAGCCCGGGCGGGCCGACTGAAAATCATGTTGGCTAGGTGTCCATCGCGGGCCGGGTTGTTCGTCGTCTGCACGAGTCAACCGAACGAGCGAACCGAAGGAGAGCAGTCATGAAGTACATGTTCTTGATCTGCGTCGATGGGTCCATCAAGCTGACCGACGAGCAGCGGGCCAACGCACCGGCCGATGGAATTGCCTGGGCAACCGAGATGGACAACCGCGGGATCCGGATAGAAGGCAACGCACTTCAGGCGACCTCCGATGCCACCACGGTGCGGGTGCGCAGCGGCGAGGTGCTGCTGGCGGACGGGCCGTTCGCCGAGACGAAGGAGTTCGTCGCGGGCTTCGATCTGATGGACTGCGCCGACCTTGACGAGGCCATCGAGGCGGCGGCGAAGCACCCGTGCGCCGCGTTCGGCGCGGTCGAGATCCGGCCGCTCTGGCAGCCGTGACCGAGGAAGACGCGGCGCGGGCTGGGGCATCGGCTGGCAACGCCGGGGCGGCCGGCGAGGCGGTGTCCGCCGGCGAGGCAGTGGCGGCCGAGTTTGATGCCGCGGTCGCCGAGGCGTTCCGGGCCGAGTGGGGCAAGGTCGTCGCGACGCTGATCGGGCTGACCGGTGACTGGGACCTGGCCGAGGAATGCGCGCAGGACGCCTTCGCGCAAGCGGTCAAGATCTGGCCACGCGACGGGGTGCCACAGCGCCCCGGCGCGTGGCTGACGACGGTGGCACGCAACCGGGCCCTGGACCGGTTGCGTCGCCGCGTGTCGGAGTCAGCCAAGCTGGCCCAGGCGGCGGTGCTATCACCCGCACCGACGACGACCGAAGCGGCGGCAGAAGCCGGGTACGAGTCCAGGCTCGGACTGGCCGCCGGCGAGATCGGCGACGACCGGCTTCGGCTGATCTTCACCTGCTGCCACCCGGCGCTGCCGCTTGAGGCACGGGTCGCGCTGACCCTGCGCACGCTCGCGGGCCTGACCACAGCCGAGATCGCGCGAGCCTTCCTGGTGACCGAGGCCACCATGGCCAAGCGACTAGTCCGCGCTAAGCACAAGATTCGCAACGCGGGCATACCGTACCGGGTGCCACCCGCTCATCTGCTGTCAGAACGACTCAGCGGGGTGCTCGCTGTCATTTATTTGCTATTTAACGAAGGGTACGTGGCGACTGCCGGCACAGAGTTGATCAGGCGCGGGCTCTGTGCCAGGGCGATCGCGCTGGCCGGTGCCCTGGTCACGCTGATGCCGGGCGAGCCGGAGGCAATGGCCTTGCTCGGGCTGATGCACCTGCATAACGCCAGGCGAGACAGCAGGCTGGACGCCAACGGCGACCTCGTCACGCTTGAGAACCAGGATCGCTCGCAATGGGATCGGGACGAGATCGAGGCGGCGGTGGTCCTTCTCGACTCCGTGGGTGCAAGTGTCTCCGCGCCCGGCCCGTACCTGGTGCAGGCGCAGATCGCCGCGTGCCATGCCGTCGCCTCGACCGCCGAGGAAACCGACTGGGACCGGATCGCAGACCTGTACCTGATGCTCGGGCGACTGGTGCCCTCGCCCGTCGTGGAACTGAACCGGGCGGTCGCCGTGGGCATGGCGCAGGGACCGGCGGCCGGGCTGGTCATCGTCGACGCGCTGACCACCTCCGGTGCCCTCACCGGTTACTACCTTCTCCCGGCAACCCGCGCCGACCTGCAGCGGCGCCTTGGCCGCAACTCTGATGCGGCCGTGAGCTATCAGCAGGCACTCGAACTCGCCGCCACCGGCGCGGAACGCCGCTACCTGGCCCGTCGCCTGGCCGAAGTCGGCGCGCGCCATGATGAGCCATGGACATAGCTAGCCGGGCCGACGTCACCGTAGGCGGGTTCACTGACCATCACACTCATCTGCTCAAAACCGCCGCCGGTGCTCTTTACCCGTGGGAGGGCACGACGGTTCGAGAGTTTCACGAGCGGGTCTGGCGCGATGGAAGTACTCCGATGGACATCGGCGAGCCGGCCCTGGAGGGCTCGGAAGACGTGATTGCCAGCCGACTGCACGAAGGCCTGGCGATGGCGGCGAGCACCGGCCTGGTCGAGATCACCGAGATGGGCATGCGGGACTGGGGCTACCTAGACGCACTCACACGGCTCACGAAAGACGGCCAGGCGCTGCCGGTGCGAGTGCGGCTCTATCTGGCCAGCGGCCTGGCCACCGAAGCGGGGATCGCCGAACTTGCTGCCCGCCGGGCGGACACCAGCCCGTGGATCAGGCTCGAAGGGATCAAGTTCTACGCCGACGGCTGGCTGGGGCCCCGCACTTGCGCGATGTGCGGCAACTTCGACGACACCGGTGCATCCGGCCTGCTGTTCGCCGACGCGGGCACACTGGCCCGCCGGATTGAACCGCTCGCGAACGCGGACTGGCGCATCGCCACCCACGCGATCGGTGACCTGGGCGTCCAGACCGTGCTGGACGCCTATGAACTGGTGTGGGGCCGCGACGCCGGCGCCATCGCCACCGCCAGGCCAAGGATCGAGCACGCGAGCCTGCTCTCGGCCGACCTGATCGACCGGATCGCCGGGCTGGGCGTCTGGCCGTGCATTCAGCCTTCGTTCCCGGTCACCGACGCCGCGCAGATCGCGCCCGCGCTCGGCAGCGACCGGGCTAAGACTGCCTACCCGTGGGATCGACTAGTGGCGTCCGGTGCTCCGCTGCTGCTCGGCACCGACTTCCCGATCGAGGTACTGGACCCGCTGGTCAGCCTGGCCCGCCTGATCTCCGGCCGCTCGGACCGGCCAGGGTTCGCCACCCCGCTGACCGCGCCGGAGCACTCCCGGCTGGCCCTGGACCATGCGCTCTCGCTCTACTGCGATGAGTCGGCCGGCCGGACCAGGCTCTCGGCAGATCCGCGGGCCGCCGCCGGAGCGGCCGACCTGGACCAGATCCAGGTCCTGGGCACCGAACCCGTTCCGTTCTGATCCGGGGTTGCTAGCTCCGGCTCATGCGGAACGCCTCACGAGCCACGCTTGCAACACCGGCCACATTTCGCCCGGCAAGATCATCGGGGCGGGCCGGGTGAATCCGCACATTCACCCTGGATCCGAGGGGTGAATCCGCACATTCACCCGGTTTGGATTGGCTGCGGCCGCGCTAAATCCCGAAACCAGAGTGTCGCAAGCGACCAACGACGCCACTGGTGTCTAAGTGACCAATGGGATGGTATCCACCGAGCCGCCGCCGCTAGCGCCAGCACCGCCTGGCGGGTCTTCGACTCGAATTGATCAAGCACGACCCAGGCCGCGCTAGCGGTAGTTGACGAACTGCAGGGCGATGTCGAATTCCTGGCCCTTGAGCAGCGCGATAACGTCCTGCAGTTCGTCCTTCTTCTTGGACGAAACCCGCAGCTCATCGCCCTGAACCTGAGCCCGGACTCCCTTCGGCCC
>DATNFM010000149.1:0-2110 GCA_035606435.1 Streptosporangiaceae bacterium
CGCGACAAATGCCGTATATCCGACAGAACTCCGCTCTAACGGATGGCAAGTCGCCGCGACGGATGGGAACTGCGGCCCGGGGGAACCAGTCCGGTGTCCGCAGCGCGCTGTCCGAGTTGCCTGCTCGACCACGGCGCCAAGCCCGAGATCGCCGCGGGCTCGACGCAGCCCTGGACGAAGCTGATCGAGGAAACTGAGCCGCCGCCCCAACGTGGCCTGCAAGTTGTCCGGCCTGTCACCGAGGCTGGACCGGACCGGAGCAAGGAACAGATCGCCCCGTACGCCGGTCACCTGCTCGACAGCTTCGGCCCGGACCGCCTGATGTTCGGCTCCGACTGGCCGGTCTGCCTGCTCGCGGCAAGCTACGCGCAGGTCTTCGGACTAGCCCGGGAGCTGTTGACCGGCCGGCTCACCCAGTCGGAGCTGGACGCCGTCTTCGGCGCCAACGCGATCCGGCTCTATCGCCTACAGCACCTCGGCTAGCCACTGCTCGACCGACGCGATGTGCACGGTCGACCAGGATCTGGCCGCCTCGGCGTCGCGCAGCACCATCGCGTGCAGGATCGCCCGGTGCTCGGCCAGCGTCCGCTCCCAGGCCCCGGCCTGGGTCAGGCCGCGCCACACCCGGGCCCTGGTCGTCGGCGCCGACATCGTCTCGACCAGCGAACTGAGCACGGAGTTGCCCGAGCAGGCCACGATCCGCCGGTGGAACTCCAGGTCATTGGCGACCAGCTCATCGGCCGACGGGTCCGGTCCCAGGCTGTCCAGAAGTTTCCCCAGCTCTTCAAGCTCAGCATCGGTGGCCCGATCGGCCGCCATCGCGGTCGCGGCCGGCTCGAGGATCCGCCGGACAGCCAGCAGCTCAAGCACGGTGGCGTCACGGTGGAAGTCCACGATGAAGCTCAGCGCTTCGAGCAGCAGCGTCGGCTCCAGGCTGGTCACGTACGTGCCGTCGCCCTGGCGGACATCAAGGATGTTCATCAGCGACAGCGCCCTGACCGCCTCTCGCAGCGAGCTTCTCGACAGACCGAGGTCGGCCGCCAGGTCGGCTTCCTTGGGCAGCCGGTCCCCGGCCCGCAGCGTCCCATTCACGATCATGGCCTTGATCTTCTCGATGGCCTCGTCGGTCACCGCCACGCCTGGTCCCCCGTCCGCCGCGCTTTTACCCATACCGTAGCGCTCGGGCGAGTTCCGGCAGAACGGACTCGATCCAGCGCAATTCGCCGGCCGTATGCTCGAGTTTGTCGGCCAGGCCCGGCACGTTAGGCGCCACCTCCTCGATCATGGCCGGACTGGACAGCCGGCATCGCGCCAGCTCCGGCAGGATCGCGGCCGGATCGTCGAGCCCGTACGCGGCGACGAACTCGGCCAGCCGGGCCGGCATATCCGTCGCCCAGGGCGCCAGCGGCACGAACGCCCAGGCCGCCGCGGCCAGATCGGTCAGCGGCCTGGCCGGCTGCGCACCATCGAAGTCAATGAACGCGACCGGCAGGCCATCTCGGTAGACGGTGTTCCAAGGACCGAGGTCGCCGTGGCAGATGACCTCGTCCGGCAACGGCGGATGACGGTGGAACCGATATCCGGTCTGCGACGGCACGAACCCCGATGCGGACTCGTGCAGCTCGCGCAGCAGTCGGGCCGCGGCTCGCAGCGCCTGGCTCGTCTTGGCATAGGCGGGGATCTGATGCTCGTGCCCGGGATGCCAGTGCGGGTCGGCCGCGACCTCGCCTTCGATGTACGTCAGCACCTCGAAGTCTCCGTCGGTTCCGAGCACCCGCGGCGCTCCGGCAAACCCGGCCGCCTCCAGGTGCCGCAAATACTCGTGCACGGCCGGCGACCACGGCCCCATCGGCCGCCAGATCCGGTCCCCGCGTCTTATGATCCCGGTCGTCATGCGCCCGGGCGGAAGCAGTTGGTCAGCCATAGCTCAGCATCCTGCCGCCTGAGTTTGCCGTCAGCAAAGATCGGGACACGGCAAGATCGCCTTCTACCGCGGTACCGAGGACACCGCGCAGACGCAGGACGCTCTGCGGCCCTCCTAGGAGGCGAAGCTCAGCACCCGGCCCGCGTTGAACTCGGCGATCTCGATCATGAACGCACGGTCCGGGTA
>DATNFM010000150.1:0-8729 GCA_035606435.1 Streptosporangiaceae bacterium
GGGCTTGATGGCTTCTGGGGGCTCGTCCAGGATGCGCGGACCTGCTGCCCGGATCAGGACGACTGACCAGGTGCGCAACGGGCGCCACGCGTCTGCCAGTTCGATGAACTTCGTCTCGGAGACCGGCTCGTCCAGGTCGTACAGCCGGGCGGTCAGGGCGAGCGCCCTCGGCTCGGCGAGCGGGAGAACGTCGGCGAAGCCGGTGCCCCTGATCACGATCAGCGAGCTGTAGAACGGGCCGATGCCCTTGATCTGCTGGAGGCGGGTCATCGCCTCGTCCGGGCCGAGCTCGAACAAGGCGGTGGCGTCCAGGTCGCCGGCCAGCGCCGCCCTGGCTACGCCGTGCAGGCGCTCGAGTTTGTCGGCGGGGATGCCGGGAAATGAGGCTGGGCTGAATAGCCGTCGACGCAGAACGCGAGGCGCATCGCACCGTCCCAGTCGGCACCCGCGCGCTGGCCGAACCCGAAGGTCGCGGCCTCTTTGAGAGAGAATGGGCCCTGTGGGGCAATCGTGAACTTCGAAAGAGTCATCGCTTCCTTTCCCTTGACCTGGGTGAAATCCTCCCAGGAGGGTCTGACATTTTGAGGAGTGCGCGTGGGGCAAGACTGGGACGTAGTGATCGTTGGCGGAGGCCATAACGGGTTGGTCGCTGCCGCTTACCTAGCGAAGTCGGGACTGCGGACGCTGGTCTGCGAACGCCGGGAGATCGTCGGCGGCGCGGCGGTAAGCGAGCACCCGTTCGGCGAGAAGTACACGATCACGTCGCTGTCCTACGTCGTCTCGCTGCTGCCGGCCCAACTGGTCACCGACCTGGGCCTGGAGCGGCACGGCTACCACGTGTACCCGCAGGGGCCCTATTTCTCCCCGCGAGCCGACGGCCGCTATCTCCGGCTCCCTGACGAACCCGGGGCCCGGCACCAGGAACTCGCGAAGTTCTCCGCCAGCGACGCCGACAACTATCCGGTCTATGAGGCCAGGCTCGCCAAGATCGCCGCGATCCTCGGCCCGCTGCTGCATCAGATCCCGCCCAAGCTCGGCTCCCGCAAGCCGTCCGACCTGATCGGGCAGGCCGCGTTGCTGCGCCACCTGAGGAACGTCGATGCGAGGCTGGCCGTCGACATCACCAGGCTGCTCACAGCCAGCATCGCCGACCTGCTCGACCAGTACTTCGAAAGCGACGCGCTGCGCGGGGTGCTGTCGGTCTCCGGCGTGATCGGCATGTGGGCCGGGCCGCGCAGCGCCGGTACCGGCTACGTGACGCTGCACCACCACATCGGCGACACGGCCGGCCAGACCGGGGCGTGGGGTTTCCCGCGCGGCGGCATGGGCGCCGTGACGGCAGCGCTCGCGGCCGCGGCCAGGTCGTTTGGCGCCGAGATCAGGACGAACTCGGCGGTCACCGCGATCACGAGCGGCAATGGCAAAGTGACGGGCGTGGTGCTAGGCGATGACCAGGAGATCAGCGCTTCCACCGTGATCACGACGGTGCACCCCCGGATCGCTTTCCTGGAATTGATTGACTCTTCTGACCTGCCGCCGGAGTTCGTCGAAGACATCAGGGCGTGGCAGAGCCGCAGCGGCACCGTGAAGATCAACCTGGTGCTCGACCGGCTGCCCGCCTTCACCAGCCACCCGGACTTCGATCCGCAGGTCCACGGCGGCACGATCGTGCTGGCCGAGAGCCTCGACGACGTCGAGAACGCCTTCCAGGACGCGGTCAGGGGCCACCCGTCGCAACTGCCGTTCGCTGATATCTGCATTCCGAGCGTGTTCGACGATTCGCTGGCGCCGCCCGGCGAGCACGTGATGTCGATGTTCACCCAGTGGGTGCCGCACACCTATGCCGACGAGCCGCACCCGGCCCAGATAGACGTCTATTGCGACCGGATGATCGCCAGAATGGAGACAATCGCCCCCGGGTTCACCGCGTCGATCCGGCACCGGCAGGTCATCGGGCCGGACGACATGCAGAAGCGATACGGGCTGATCGGCGGAAACATTTTTCATGGAGAAATATCTGCGGGGCAGATGTTCCATGCGCGACCAGCAGCCGGGTATGCCGATCTGCGCACGCCGATCCGCGGGCTGTACCAGGCGGGCTCGTCGACTCACGGCGGGGGCGGGGTCACCGGGATTCCCGGGCGCAACGTGGTCAGGCAGGTACTTGCTGACCGCCGGGCGGGACTTGGCCGTCTGCGACGCAGTCGGCCCGGTCGGGGCCGCTGAACGTGGCCCGGCGCAGCGCCGGGTTGAGTACCCCGAGCAACAGCGCGCCGACTACGCAGACCAGGCCGCCGCTGACCACGGAGAACGTGGTCGACACCAGCTGAGCGACCACGCCGGCCTCGACGTTGCCGATCGACGGGGCCGTGGTGACCTGAGCCAGGTACAGGCTGGTGGCCCGGCCGCGCAGTGAATCGGGGGTATAGATCTGCAGCAATGAATTGCGCAGCACCTCGGAGACGAGGTCCGACATTCCGGCGAGCGCGAGGAAGACCAGGCCCACGATCAGGCTGGTGCTGAACCCGAAGCCGACGATCGCGGCCCCCCAGGCCAGGCCCGCGAAGATCACGACGACGCCCGGCCGGCGCAGCCGGCCGGTCCAGCCGCTGGTCGCGGCTCCGATCATCGCGCCGAGGCCGGGTGCGGCGGCGAGCAGTCCGAAGGTGGCCGGGCCGCCGTGGAAGTGGTCGTGGGCGATGGCCGGGAACAGCGCGGCCGGCATCCCGAAGATCATCGCGCTGCTGTCTACCGCGAGCATGCCTCCGACGACTGGGTTCTTGAGCACGTAGCGCAAGCCCTCGCCGATGGACTTCAGGCCCGGCCGGCTGATGCTGCTTTGCTCGGGTGGCAGCGGCCTGATGAAGTACAGCGTCAGGCCGAAGATCGCCAGGCAGGCGGTGTCGATGCCGTAGCAGACCTGCAGGCCAGGGCCGGCGATGAGAATTCCGGCCAGCGCGGGTCCGCCCAGCATGCCGAGCTGGCCGCTCATGGCGTTCAGCGCGGCAGCGGCCGGCATCTGCTCGGCGCTGATCACCGCGGGGACGGCGGCCGTCGAGGCCGGGGAGGCGAAGCCGGACAGCGTGCCCATGCCGGCGAGCAGCGCGTAAATCGCCCACAGCAGCGGATGAGCGAGCAGGCTGTTGAGCACGAGCAGGGCCGCGATCGCGATCAGCGGGCCGCGGGTGGCCAGCATGACCTTGCGCCGGTCGCCCCGATCGGCCAGTACCCCGCCCACCAGCAGTCCGGCGAACATGCCGATGCTGTCCGCGAGCGTGAGCAGCCCGACGGCGAGCGAGGAGTGAGTCAGCCCGAAGACCTGCCAGTTGGCGGCGGTAAGGGCAATCGTGTTGCCGCCCTGGGCGACGAACCGGCCGATGAACAGCAGCCGGAAGTCCTTGCTGGTGCGCAACGGCGTGGTATCGATGGCGATCTGGCCGATGCGCATCCTGCTCCATTTCGTTCGCGAGGCTAAGGACAGGCTAGCGGGACTTGAAGCCGGTCCCGGTCCGGGTAGGGTCATCCTCAGACCGCGTTGGGTGGGGAGGAGAGCCATGCATCAGCCGCCGGTTCCGCACGTCGTCGCGGAGGATCCAGAAGTTGCCGAGCTGATCCAGGACGAGGCCAAGCGTCAGTTCGAGAAGCTGCGCATGATCCCGTCGGAGAACTACGTCTCGCTGGCCGTGCTCGAGGCGGTCGGCTCGGTGCTGACCAACAAGTACTCCGAGGGCTACTCGGGCCGCCGCTACTACGAGGGCCAGCAGTTCATCGACCCGCTGGAGACCCTGGCCAAGGAACGGGCCAAGGCGCTGTTCGGCGTGGACCACGCCAACGTCCAGCCGTACTCCGGCTCGCCGGCCAACCTCGCCGTCTACCTGGCGTTCCTGTCGCCGGGCGACACGATGATGGGCATGGCGCTGCCGATGGGCGGGCACCTCACCCACGGCTGGTCGGTCTCGGCGACCGGCAAGTGGTTCAGGTCCGTCCAGTACGGCGTGCGGGCCGACACCGGCCGGATCGACTTCGACGAGGTCAGGGACCTGGCGCTGCGCGAGCGCCCGAAGCTGATCTTCTGCGGCGGCACCGCGATCCCGCGCACGATCGACTTCCCGGCGTTCGCGGCGATCGCCAAGGAGATCGACGCGCTGCTGGTCGCCGACATCGCGCACATCGCCGGCCTGATCGCGGGCGGCGCGCACCCAAGTCCGGCCGGCCATGCACAGGTCATCACGACCACGACGCACAAGACGCTGCGCGGTCCGCGCGGAGCGATGGTGATGAGCGATGCCGAGCACGCCTCGGCTCTGGACAAGGCCGTGTTCCCTGGTCTGCAGGGCGGGCCGCACAACCACACGACGGCCGCGATCGCCGTGGCGCTGAAGGAGGCCGCCGACCCGGGCTTCAGCGGCTATGCCCACCAGGTCGTGGCGAACGCCAAGGCGCTCGCGGATGCGCTGGTCGAGCGCGGGTACAACCTCGTCTCCGGCGGCACCGACAATCACCTGATCCTGATCGACCTGACGCCGCAGGAGATCGCGGGCAAGCCGGCGGCCAAGGCGCTCGACCGGGCCGGCATCGAGGTGAACTACAACACCGTGCCGTTCGACCCGCGCAAGCCGTTCGACCCGTCTGGCCTTCGGATCGGGACGCCCGCGATCACCACCAGGGGACTGACACAAGAGCACATGCCGCAGGTGGCCGCCTGGATGGACGAGGCGATCACGGCTGCGACCAAAGATGACGAAGCGGCCATTGAGCGCATTGCCGGTAGCGTTCGCGAGCTATTGGCTGGTTTCGACATGCCGGGATACGCGGAAGCCTGATAGGCGCCGCATGATACGGCACATTGCCGCGATCTTGTAGTCGCAGGCAGGTCGTCCATTACCGAACGGTCTTTCCTGTCGTTTGGGTTGCGTTCAATGCGATCCGAATATATTTTCGAATCAGTGAGGTTCGGAAGCTCGGTTGATGTGCGGGGCCGGGGTTCCTGAGGTACTGAACGGCTGCCTGTCTTCCCCTGGGTGGCGCGGGAGCGACGGGCGCTCAGCGGCAACTGGGGGCGTTAGCCGGGAGATGTCGTCGCCTGATCGCAGGGGACTGACGGGTGAACGCGGCGGCGCGGCCTGAGCCGGCTCAGGTACAGATGCATGATGGACGGCCAGCGAGGTTTGTGTGGCGGGGGCGCCTGTACACGGTGATCTCGATCGTCGAGCGGCCAGGAGAGGGCGGTTCGACGGCGCCGGTGCGGCGCGCTCCGACTGAGCGTCCGGCCGGGCCCGATGTGGCTGAGGGCCCGGCCGGACCTCCAAGCGGCCGGTCCGCGCCCGGGGATGTCTACGAGCACGATCATCTGCCCGGTGACTGGCGCTGCTGGCGGGTGACGGCCGCGCCGGGAAAGAACGTGCCGGCGGTCGGGTTCCGGATGTGCCACGACCCCTCAGCGGATCGCTGGCTGCTGTCGAGAGAATAGGCGCGATCGGCCCGGCGGCCCGCCCGCTCCTGGCCGCCCGTGGTCGCCGGGAGTTCCGCCGAGTAGCTCGGGTCCGGACAGTTAGAAGTTGATCGACTGGTAGGCGGTCGCTAGATCGCGGTCGCCGAAGACCTCGACTGCTTTGTCGTCGGCGGGCACCCGGCCTAGCAGTGCGAGCAGCAAGTCGCCGGCCCGGCCGGACAGGGCGGCGTCACCCTTGCCATGGCCCGAGGTCACCTGGACTCCGCCCTCGGCCCGCGTGAGCATCCACTCGCCGCCGACCGCCAGATCGGGATCGGTGGCGTGGACGTGCAGCGTGCGGTCAAGGGGCAGGGTGGCCAGCCGCGCGTCGAGGTCGTCGTCTCCGGTGAAGCTGAGCATCGTGAACCATTCGTCGATGGCATCGGCGGCCAGTTCAGGGACCATTTCGACCGACTCGCCGGCCGCGATCTGGCCGTCGGCACAGTGCACCGAGGTTTCGTGCGCCATCCGCCGGGCCCAGAAGATGGCCGGAGCCATTCCGTCGAACGTCCACACGTGGGCGTCGCCGGCTTCGCGCAGGGTGCCGATCAGGCCGGTGGCACCGGCGGTGAGCCAGCGGCCACGTTCGGCCTGGTCGTCGGGCAGCCTGCCGTCCGGGACAGCCTGGAACTCGATGAAGTCGTCCGACCTGGTGCGCACTATCTCGTTGGCCCAACGGTGGGCCCGGCCGACGTGGGTGGCGAGTTGGCGCAGCGTCCATTCGGGGCAGGTCGGGATGCGCAGCTCGGGATCGTTGCAGTCCAGCAGCGCCGCTAGCGTCGCGGTGCTCGCGTCGATCCCGGCGAAGTACAGCTCGGCGGGCAGGGCCGGCATGGAGATCCTCCGTCGATCGGGGTGCGGGTGGAGTGAGCCTAACCGGTGCGGCGGGTCAGCTTGTCGAGCATGGCCCGGCCCGACAAGCCGGTCCGCTCGAAGTCGACGATGCCGAGCACGATCGCAATCACCGTATCGGCGAAAATGCCGGCGCCCTCCCACCGCGTGGTGAATTCTTCCGGCTGGATTCGGTACCGCAGCAAGAAACCGTCCAGCGCGGCCTGGAGCGCCTGCGAAAGCCGCTGCGGAGTCCAGTCAGGTCGCAGCACCACGTCGAGTTGTTCGAACAAGGCGGCGAAGCCGTCGGCCCAGACGGTGTTCGCGTGGCGCATCGTCGGCAGCAGCGCGTCCCAGAGCACCGGATGCTGGGGGAGTAGCGGACCGATGTGCAGCGTCAGGTAGCTGCGCGGGTGCTGGCGCAGCGAATCCAGGACGCCGTCGGCCAGGCCCGCCACCATCTCGGAGATCGAATCCGCCCCGGCTGCCTCCGGCGGGAGTTCGGCCGCCCGGTCCTTCGGGTCGTCGGGGACCTGGGCGTAGACGAGTGCGTAGACCAGGGCGTCGGGCAGGAACTCGTCGCGGGTCGACCACCGGTTGAAGAACGCCTTGCGGCTGGCGCCCGCCTTGCCCTCGGCCGCAGCCAGCCTGATCACGTCCTCGGTCCGCAGCCAGTCGAGCGCGGCCGGAAAGTGGATCGACTTCAGCCGGGCCGGGCGAGCCTCTAGCGGCTGGTCGTCCAGGTAGGCATCGATCAGCTGGACGGCGGCCGAGAGGAACTGCCGCGCGGTCGCGTCGTGCCGGGACGGCGCCGGGCGCGGGCTCACCGGTCTATCTCCCCGTGGCCAGAATTCCCGCTCATAATCTCCCATTTTCGCGCCGATAGGAGACTCGGTTAGCTCCCTACTGGGCCGCGCTCCAAGCGCTTTGAACTGTATCGTCGTGATGATCGACGATGAGGCAAATCGGCGGAACGTCAGCTTGATGGCCGGGTCCTCGTCGTGACAGGCGTCCCTGGGGAGAGGGGATGATCCCTGGGGACGTTCACACTTCTGCCGCGCTGGCGACTTGGGGGGGAGCCCGAGCCTGGCGGAGCGGTTCGGGAAGTGCGCGGGCCCTGAGCTGTCGCTATCCGCGTCAGCTCAGGGCCCGCGTCGTTTGATCCCGCCGTTTCCTGGCTGACCTCAGGGAGGCCGGACCGGACCTGCGGAATGCTTTCTCCCGATAGATGTTCCTGACGGCCAGCGGTAGGTCACCGGCGTGATCGAATGCGCACCAGTCCGATGATGGGGTTCGGGTCGGTCGGCGCTGGCCGACGGCGAGGAAAAGCAGGCCGCGCACGCCAATGCCAGCGCGCCGACGACGACGGCGATGGCTGTCGGGCGGGCAGGCAGGGCGCCGCCGGGGCTCCAGTGGACAGTCATGGGCCATCGCCGGTGAGAACTGACGGGCTGCGCATCGGCAGGTTCCGTTCCGTTAGCGCCTTACGGGCCGAAGCCAAGGCCGTAATGCGAGCCTGAGCCGGATTTCTGCCTTCTTAGACGCCAGGCGCGGCCGAAAGGTTTACTGGAACTTGAGGCCTTTTTATTGACAAACCCGGGCCAACGGCGCCGACGCTGGCTGACCAGGCCAGCTTCGCTGCGCGCCCGGCCGTTAGGTGCGCGTTGCGGCCTCCTGGCTGGCGGCGCGGGCCATGTGCCGGGTCCAGGCTGCCTGGCTGTCGGCGGCGATGTCATTCCACATGGCGGCGCAGGCGCGGGCCTAGACGGCGATTCCGCGTGCCGGGGCGGTTTGCCAGGCCGAGGTGCCCGGTGGCGATGGTTTCGGCAGAGGCAGTGGTGCGGCCGTTGGCGATGAGCCGGATGATCAGGCAGGCGGGGTCGATCCAGCGCGCTCCCGTGGTAGGCCAGGCTCAGTCGATCAGGATCGCCGGTTGGCCGGCGCCGGCGGTCGGCAGATCGACGCGGATTCCACTGGTCGGGCGCTCAGTTTGACCGGCTTGCTCGATGGGAGTCCCGAATTCCTCCTCCGAGAGGCCATTCGGGCGTCACTCTTCCCGGGTTAGGGATCACTTTCCCGGGTTGCGCGCTCTTTTACCGAGTTAGGGCAGAAATTTGTCTAATTTAGACCGATTCTGAGGTGCCTAACCCGGTAAGAGACGTCCGGACCCGGGAAAAGATGTCCCTAACCCGGGAAGAGTCGGCCGAACTGGGGGCCGGTGGGCCGGGGTGGAAGTGGACTGGCGAGGCGAGGGTGATCAGTAGGGCTGATGAGATTTGTTTGTGACTGGTTGGCCCGGCGTCGGGATCGTCGTGCGATGGCGGAATTGGCTTCGGCGTGACTGGCCTCGGCACTATGGGCCGCCTAGTCCAGGCGGACTAACCTCGGGACCAGGTATGTCCGAGTT
>DATNFM010000151.1:0-37244 GCA_035606435.1 Streptosporangiaceae bacterium
TGTCAGCGCACGCGTCGTTAGCGCAGTGGTTTGGGTACGGGCGGCGGGCACGAGTAGACGCTCGCCTGGGACGGGCCGCAGAGCTTGCCCTGGGTCTGCTTGACGAAGTTGCCCTTGCCGGAGATCGAGCCGGTGAACAGGGGATCGAGGTTCTCGCCGACCCCGCAGCCGGTAAAGCGCGGGATCGTGACCCGGCCCTGCAGGGCGCCGCCGGTAGGCACGGTGTACCCGCGCGGCGGCAGCGTGTTGTCGCCTTTGCCGGTGAGCTTGAGCGTCACGGGCGTCGCCGTTTCGCAGCGCGGGCCGACGGCGAGCGGCACGCCGTTCACCTTGACGTTGGTGATCTGGATCGTGACCTTCGCGGTCGCTACCACGGTGATCGGGAACGGCGGGGCCGTGATGCCGGAAGTTGAGACAATGATGATCGGGCCGAGTTCGCGGATCTCCAGGGTCGCCGTGACCGGGACGAACCTGAACGCCAGCAACGTCGTCGTGATCGGTGGCAGCTCGGGTTTGCCTTTGTAGAAGAGCTTGCCGGTGGATCGCGCGATCAGCTCGGTCTTGGTGATCTTGTGATGCTCAGCGAAGTCGACGTTCACCAGGCCGGGCTTGGCGGGCGCCGCAGGTTCAAGCAGGGCCGCGCCGATGAGCTTGGCGACGTCGGCGTAGCCGGGGAGATAGGCGCAGGTCGCGGCGCCGTCGCCGACGACCTTGATCTTGCCGCAGCCGGGCGGAAACTTGATCTTCTTTTTCTTCTTCTTGGTTGGCTGAGCGTTCTTGGCCTGGTGCAGTTGAACCGAGGCGAGCTTGCTGCCGGCCGGGTTGGTGAGCGCGCAGTTGAGCTGGGCCATCGCCGGGGTGGCCGGATGCGCGGCCGTCCCGGCCAGTGACAGGTCGAAGGCCAGGGAATCGGCGGTGATCGTGGTCAGGCCGGGCCTGGGTGGCTGGCCTGTGGTGACGAGAGCGGCTGGCTTGCCAGTCACCGCAATCGCGGCCAGTTGCAATGGCTCTCCGCTGATCAGATGGATCGGGTTAAGCCGCAGCGGCCATTGCGCCCGCATCGGGCCGCCGTTGGGCTTGCTGGTTCTGGCTTTGGCTGGGCTGGTCCCTGGCACGCTCGCCTGGGCCGAGGCCAGGGTGCCCGAGCCGGTCACCGAGCTGGCGCCGAGGCTGGTCAGGTAGGTGGCCGCCGCCGCTGGCAGCTGCGCGACCAGGTGCAGGCCGATCGGCTCGACCGGCTGGCCGGCCGGAGCTGTAGCCGGAAAACTCGCCACGACCGTGACGCTCGCCGGGAAAGCACCGCCGGGAGACTGGCACCGGTAGCTGAGGTCGGTATTGACCGACTGCGCCGCGCTAGCACCGGGAGCGTCGGCCGCTATGCCAGCCGCTCCGGCGAGGGTTATCGATGCGACCACGACCCCGCTCACGGTGGCCGACCGGCCGTGACGCGTTAGCTGGCGGATCTCAACCTCCACCTGACAAAGGCGCAGCCGCCTGGGCAGCGTTTCCGGCTGCCGCCCCGGCGGCTGCGCGATGTTTTAACTCGGTTGCGATAACCGGCTCCCTGCCTGACCTTGGACCGGCAGGCTGGCCAGGTTAGCTGACCTTGATCGTGCCCTTGCGGTTCAGCGTGAAGGTCGCCGAGAAGGTCGGGTGATCACCATTCTTGACCACGCCGGCGCACTGCTTCACGCCAGAAACGGTCAGCCGGGCCTTCGTGCTCGTCTTGACCGGGAGCTTGGAGGCCATGGTAAGAGTGTGCTTGCTGTTGGTGTAGAAGCCAGGCGCGGAGCCCGTCACTATGAACTGGCAGCCGGTCATCGTCACCTTGACTTTGACGCCGCTGATGAGGCCATCGGTCTGGCCCTTGCTGTTGGTCTTGGAGTCGACGCTGACCTTATATGGCACGGCCATAATCTGCGTCTTGACCGGACCGAGCGGGCCGGTGCAGTTGTTAAAGGCCAGCTTCGCCGCGGTGCCGACTTGCAGCGGCGAGTTGCCTTTCTTGGTGCCGTTCGGGATCGACCCTGACGCCGACGATCCGGGCTTTTTGCCCTTGGCGTTGCAGGTGACGTGGACGCCGCGGTTGCTGAGCACGGTCTTGGCGGTCGTGGCGGTGTATGTTCCGCCGCCGCTCACCTTTGCCGTCAGCTTGGTTGCCTTGGCTGCCGCGGGGGCTGACGCCAGGGCTGGCGCCGCGGCCAGGCCGAGTACTGCTGCCGCTCCGGCAGTCGCGAGCAGCATGGCGCTGACCCTCTTGGACATAGTCATGGAATCCGCCTCCTTGTCCAGATTCATACACTCTGTATGATTCGCCGGGTTCCATCAGGCGTTAGGCTTCAAGCTACCCGCCAGTAGCGTTTTCAGTCACGTTTTAGCCGATTAATAGTTAGCAAGTCATGCGCAATTCGTCGATGATCTTTATAACGGGATGAGTAATCCACTGCCTGATGGTTGGCATTTCCGCAGTTCAGCCGCCGGGTGGCAGTTGGGTTGTCTTAGCTGGGCTCGCCGTCGGTGAAGACTCGGCGGGAGACGACGCCGTGGCCACCGGTCTCGCCCCAGATCGTGAACGTCTGGCCGGCCGCGAGGAACTCGGGCGCGTCATCGGCGGCGACGGTGACCGTGACGACCGTGCGTTCCCCTTCGTGCAGCGGCGCTTGGTCGTCCGTGGTGATCACCGCGGGGAAGTACTTGTCGCAGGACAGGTCGTCGAGGCGGCTGGCGTGGACGACCAGTGAGTGAGTGCCGCTCGGGTAGTCGCGGCCGGTCTTGCCCGGGTCGAGAGTGACCAGGGCCCGGTACTTGAACAGTCTCATCTCGCCCTCCCTGGAGGGTGGCGCAGGCCCGCTGGCAGCCTCGTCACTACTTAGTTGGCGTAAACAATCCTTGCTCTCTACAATAGTTGTCTATGACAATCGCGGCAATGAACGACGAAGACTTCGCGGGTAGACCGAATCCTGACGCTGAGCTGGTAGAGGTTCTGCAATCGATCACCAGGGTCCTGGTGGGAGTGGCGCTGCGCAGTATCGAGGTGCCGGGGGAAGCGGTGTCGCTGCCGCAGTTCCGGCTGCTCGCGGTGCTGGCGGATCTCGGCCCGACCCGGTCGGGGCGGGTAGCGCGGGCGCTGGACCTCGAGCCGTCCACGATCACCAGGCTCGCCGACCGGCTGGTCGCATCGGGTCACGTCGCCCGTCAGAGCGACCCGCTGCACCGGGGGGTCGTGACTCTGACCCTGACCGAGCAGGGCACCGAACTGGTCCAGCAGGTGGCGCGGTGGCGAAAGGAGGAACTCGGCCGGATCGCGACCAGGCTTGCCCCCGAGGATCGTGTTATCGCCACCCGGACGCTGCGCCGAATGGTCGATGCGGCTGGGCCGGGATATGGCAACGTGATCGTCGGGCTGATGCCGTTGTAAAAGTCTTGCTTCAATACCCAGGTGCCCCATATTGATCACATCGGGTTCGATGACACTGAGGCGGCAGCTGGGCTGGCCTTGCTGCAGCTTCAGGCGAAGGCATCTGACCCGATGTCGCAGCCCGGCTGGGTCAAGCGCCGCGTCGAGAAGCTTGAGTTCCTCGACACCAGGGCGGTGCGGTGGGAGATCAGCGTCGACTTCGAAGTCCCGGAGAGCAGCGGGCCAGGCAGCGCTGGGATGACCTCGGCGAGAAAATTGGCCTGGCCGCGTTCCGGCTGATGGCGAGCGCCTATTTCCGCCGGACGATCGAGGACCTGTCCAAGAACTCCGCCTGGGGTTGACATCGGGGGAATCACCGCGGATCCCTCGTGGACCGAGGGCCGGGACGAGATCGGTCGAAGCCACCGGTGGCGCTCGCTCTGGGCCTGGCTGCGCGGGATCGTCGTCTGGTCACCGGACGCCGCCGTCGCGGTGACGGTCCTGGCGGTGCTTTCGGCCGTCGTGATGGGGCTGATGACCATCTCGAGGGTGTTCCCGATTGCACGGCCACCGCATAGGGAATCTGGGACGAGACCAAGCAGCAAGGTCTGAGCGATCATCTCGACAAGCTGCGCAAGGACGCGACCACCAAATTATGACGCTGCCGGCCGGTTAGCTGCCGTCGGCGACGTCGACATGCCGGCCGAAGGCCGCACCAATGTCGTCGACGGTCGTGCTGAACAGCGAGTCGGCGATGTGGAACTTGATCGTCCGTCCGCGATACCGGCAGGACTCGTCAGGCTCAGGCTCCGGGCACCGGATCATGCCGTCGAGGCCAGTCCGGCCGGTACGACTGAGTTTGGCCTCGTGGATGTGGGACCAGCCGATCGCGACATCGGTGCCGGCCAGCGTGAGGTGCTCGGCGGACAACAGCATCCGGCCGTAGCCGTTGCGGCCCAGGCGCAGCGGCTTGATCAGCGCGGCCAGCTTGCCGTACTGGCGCAGCAGCAAGCCGGCGGTGACCGCGAGCACTAGCCCGCCTGCCAGAGGCTGGTCGGCGATGAACAGGCCGGCCGTCGCGGGGCCGGTCATCAACGGGATATGCCAGAAGCTGCGCAGATAGCGGCGGCGCTGGATGTGCAGGCCGCCGAGATTGGCGAAGAAGGTCACCGTGCCCGGCGGGTCGTCAAAGACCGGCACGCGAGCCCGGCCCGGGTCCTCGACGGCCACATGCGGCTCGAACGCGGCCGCCATCACCTCCGGGCTCACGCCGTACCGAGCGGGCTGCCAGGCGTTCTTTCGGCGCCCGGACCAGCCGGGCCTGGCCTGCCAGTTCACGGCGACGTTCTGGACGCCGTCGCGCCGGACGCGCACCCGACGGACCTGGGGCCAGGCGATTGCCCGGCGCCCGTCGGACAATCCGTCGCCGCTCAGCGTGAGTTGGCCGGCCGCGGTGCCGGCCCGGCGAAGGTCCCGGCTGGCCTGCACGATCTGCGCCGAGCCGACAAAGGCGTAAAAGTCGACCTGCACCGCGCTCAGTGCTATCAGCCCGGCTCCGAGCGGACCGCGACCGGCTACCCACGGTGCGAGAAAGGTCAGCAGCGCGCCGCCGGGCAGGTAGAAGGCCAGCGCATTTCGCAGCAACTGCTGCTGCCGCCGAACCTGCGGTGCACTGATGCTGAATTGGTCGGGCGCCTGCGTCGTCAGTGACACGAGCGAACCATATCCGGATATCTAGGTTTCCGGGGTCGGAGTGGCCTCACCTTCCGCACGCACCGACCGGCTCGCCAGCACCCAGTACAGGACGCCGCCGACGATCAAGCCGATGAAGACGCTGAAATCGGAGCCGAACGGCCCGCCGATCCGGCTGGCGAACGGGCCTTCGTAGGACAGCGAGGTCTCGCTGAACGCGTTCAGCCACAGCGCCGCCGCCGCCCCGCCGGCGATCTGGGCGATCAGCGCCGGCCAGTGGAATCCGCCGTTGCGGAAGTACCGGCCGCCGCTCTCGTCGAGCAGCGCGCCCGAGTCGTAGCGGTTGCGGCGCAGCCAGCTGTCCACCAGGTAGATCGCGCACCACGGAGCGAGCCACAAGATGATGAACAGCAGGAACGAGGTGAGCAGGTTGAGGAAGTCGGAGGAGAAGATCGCGTAGGCCGCCACGACACCGCAGATCACGGTGTCGATCGCGACGCAGCCGATCCGGTGCAGCCGGGGGACGATGCTCTGCAGCGTGACTCCGGATGAGTACAGGTCGAGCGTGTTGATCGCGAACAGCTGCACGATCGCGAAGATGAGATACGGCACGACGAACCAGCTCGGGAACCCGGAGACGAGCCCGTTGACGGTGGTCGCGCCGGGCACGCCGGTGGCAACGCCGGCACCGAGGATCTCGAGCAGCGCCGACGGGATCGCGCAGCCCAGGAACACCGCGAGCACGGTCCGCTTCTTGTCCGTGGCCGGTGACAGGTAGCGGGAGTAGTCGTTGCCGTTCTCGGTCCAGCCAAGGCCGCCGGCCGCGATCACCAGGGCCAGGAAGATCGTCATCTGTCCCCAGCTGCCGCCGTGGTGAACCGCGTGGACGTTGACCTTGGACGCCGTGAGGATCGCCATGATCACGAACAGCACGACGAACGGCATCGTCAGGTAGCGCAGCACCCGCAGCACCGCCGCGTGGCCGAGCGTGGGCAGGACGGCCTGGATGCCGACGGCGAGGATGATGAAGACGAACTTCAGCGCCGTTCCGGCCGTGAAGCCGGCCTTGGCGGTGAGCAGGATCGCCGCGAAGACGATCAGGGCGATGCCCTCGATCTCGAAGCCAACCTGGGTTACCCAGTTGAAGAACGAGGGCAGCTTGTTGCCGAGCGGCCCGAACGGCGCCCGGCTGATCGCGAATGTCGTGGTCCCGGCCTCCGGCCCCTGCAGGCTCGCCAGCCCGGTGAGCGTGTAAGTCAGGTTGCCGAGCAAGATGATCACGACGGACTGCGCGAACGATAGCTGGAAGACGATGACGGCCAGCGCGCCGTACACGACGAATTCCACATTCCATACCGCGCCTGCCCACATCCAGAACAGGCTGCTCGGCTTACCCCAGCGTTCTCCGCGCGGTATGTACTCGATCCCCCGATGCTCGACGGACGTCACTGATGGTTCGGCGCTCGTGGTAGCCGCCGGGTCGGCCAGACCGGCCACGATCATTCCCTTCAGCCCGAGTTGATTAGTTTCCGCTTGACCTCATCATGACGGATCGTCGAGCAGTTCGATGACGTCCAGCCAGTTCATCGACGGACGCCAGTCGCCCTGGCCGAGCGCTCTGGTGGTCTCTTCCCAGATGGCGGGCTCGATCAGGGCTTCGGCTTCGTCGCGGGTCGGCACGGCCTCGCCGGTGAAATGCACCTCGGCGGTCGATCCGAGCTTCTCATCGTGCTCGGCGAATCCGGACAGCAGCCGGAACCGGCGCGCCCGGCCCTCGGTACGTTGCTGGACCCGGCCGGCGGGAGCGGGCCCGGCCGGCGAACCGGTGCGCCGCTCGTATTCCTGGGGTTCCTCCTGGCGGACGGTATACGTGTAGCCGCGGTACTCATCGAGCGTCTGCGAGTTGCCGAAGGTCAGCCGCCAGGGAAAGGGGTCGTCCTGGCCTCCGGACGGATCCAGGGTCAGCTCGATCATCCCGACGAACTGCAGTTCGTCGTCGGCCGCCGCCCCGGCCCTGGCGGCCTCGTCGGGGTCGGTGAACTGCCGTCGTCCGGTGAAGTCGAAGCTGACGTTGATCTCGCCAGACTCTGGCTCGAGCTTCCAGATCTCGATGCCGGTGACGCGCGGGCCCGGTGCGACTCGCCACCGTCTGCGCTCGGGCTGGAGCAGGTAGCTGACGCAGTGCGGGGGCGCGATCTCGGCCAGCCGGGCCTCGTCTCCGTCGACGGCGAGCGTCCAGGCGGTGATCGCCTCCCGGGCGGCGCCGGCGAGCCGGTCGGCAGCAAGGCGGCTGTCGCTTTCGGCCAGCACCTCGATCTTGTTGGTGACAGACCGGTTGAAGGTAAGGTCGGCGGCCTGAACCGAATCGGTCATTAGCGTGCGCTGAGCAACACGCCTACCATCACGGCCCGCTCGGCCCCGCGGTTCTGCCAGTCGTGGGGGACGCCCGGCTGCTGCACGACCGAGTCGCCCGGCCCGAGCGTGATCTCCGAGTCGCCGACCACGAGGACCACCTGCCCGCTGATCACTGTGACGTAGTCGAGCGTCTGCGTCGCGTGCGCTTCCTGGAAGCCTTCGTGCTCGGACTCGGCTTCGGCGTCCTCTGCTCCGCCCGGGGCGATCTCGACGATGCGGAAGCAGCTGCCGCCCGGCTCCGGCTCCAGTTCCCAGGGCCGGGTCGAGGTATCCGAATCCGAGGAGACCGGAGGGGTCTGGTCGGTGACCCAGAGTTCGGTCGTGGTGTACCGGCCCGCGTGGATGACGGTCGGCGGTTCACCCTGGTGCTTGATCACGGGCTTGCCGGCGTCGTCGAATCCGGTCACGACTCTGTTCATCTGGGCCCCCTCAACCTCGGATCAGGCAGTGTAACTCGCGTGATCACGACCGGGAAGTCCGGGATCGGCTACTTGTCGGCGCCCTCAGTTGCCTCGGGCTCGGCCTCGGGCTCGGGCTCGGCCTCGGCTTCTGGCGCGGCATCAGCCTCGGGCGCCGTGTCCTCGGGTTCGGCCTCTTCTGGCTGGGGCCGCCTGCGCCTCTTGGTCAGGCGGCGCAGCGCCGCGTCGGCGTCGGTGCCGAACGGGTTGTCCTTGACCAGGTAGGTCCAGGTCGCGGTGGGTCGCTTCAGGCCGGACACCTCAAGATCGATGCCGGCTTCGGTGATCTCGGCGTCGTTGAAGGTTTCCGCCGAGCGCTCTTCGATCTGCGTGAACATGTGAGAGAACAGCTTCACGGCCTCGGCGTGGAATTCGGCCAGCGGATCGAGTGCCATGTTGAACGGGTTCGGTCCGTGCCCGAGCGCACGCAGGTGAATGCCCTCGCGGATATTCGCCAGCACGGCCAGGTGATCGGCCCAGGCTCGGTCGATATGGTGCAGGACAATTTGCCGCGCAATGCTTTCTAGCAAATCGGCATTTACGTTTGTGTCTTTTTCGTCGTTTTCGGTGAGATCGTTGTACTTTTCCTCGCACCGTGCCTTGAGCGCGACGATCGCGGCGTCGGTAGTCAGGACCCGCTCGCGGTGCTCGAGCAGGATGCGGCGCTGTTCTTCGATCAGCTTGTTGTAGCGCCAGGTGTTGCGATGCAGGTCAGTATTGGCGCCCTCGGCCACCCGCTGAGCGTGGCCCACCGCCCAGATCGCCTTGGTGTCGCTGACCAGGCCGTCCTCGTCCACATCGCGCGGCTGGGCGGTGTCCGGAGCGTGCTGTGTGATCAGTTCGTCTTCCATGCTCACGAAGAAAACCGACGTGCCGGGGTCGCCTTGCCGGCCGGCTCGCCCGCGGAGCTGATCATCAAGCCGCGGGCTCCAGTACCGCCCGGTGCCGATCACGTAGAGCCCGCCGAGCTCGGCGATCTCGTCCCGGTCGCCCTCGGAGCCGCCGAGGCGGATGTCCGTGCCCCGGCCCGCCATCTGCGTCGAAACGGTGATCGTGCCGTTGGTGCCGGCCTCGGCGATGATCGCCGCTTCCTCGGAGTCGTTCTTGGCGTTGAGCACGGTGGCGGAGATTCCGGCGGCGGCGAGTCGCTCGGCTAGCCGTTCTGACTCGGCGACGTCGAGCGTTCCGATCAGGACCGGCCGCCCGGTCTCGTGTGCCGCCACGATCTCCGCGATGACCGCGGTCTCCTTCTCCTTGAGCGTGGCGTAGAGCCGGTCGGGCTCGTCGTCGCGCACGCACTCCAGGTTGGGCGGTATCACCGCGATCTCCAGGTCGTAGAACTCGCGCAGCTGCTCGCCCACCGGGACGGCGGTCGCGGTCATGCCGCAGACCAGCGGATACCGCCGGACCAGCGACTCGACCGTGATCGTGTCCAGAATCTCGCCGCTGTCGCTGGTGGCGACGCCTTCCTTCGCCTCGACCGCGGCCTGGAGCCCGTCCGGCCAGCGCTGCAGCAGCGCGACCCGGCCCCTGGAGGCGTTGATCAGCTCGATCCGGCCGTCCCTGACGATGTAGTCGACGTCGCGGTGCAGCAGCGCGTGCGCGTGCAGCGCGACGTTCAGCTGAGTCAGGGCATCGAGCTGGTCGCCGTCGTACAGGTCGATGTCGCCGAGCGCCTTCTCGGCCGCGCGGTTGCCCGCGACGGTGAGGTGGACGTTGCGGCCGTCCTGGTCGATCTCGAAATGGGTTCCTGGCCGCAGCTTCGACACGACCTCGGCCATCTGCTTGTCGGCCTCGTTGACCTCGATGGCACCGGCCAGCACGATCGGGACCCTGGCCTCGTCGATCAGCACCGAGTCGGCCTCGTCGATCAGGAGCACGTCAGGGGCAGGCAGGACGGGTTCTGTCTCCGCGTCGCGCAGCCGGTCCCGCAGCAGGTCGAAGCCGATCTCGCTGACCGGCGCGTAGGTCACCTCGGCGGCGTAGGCCTCGCGGCGCTCTTGCGTGGTCGAGGTCTGGCCAACATGGCCGACGCTGACGCCGGCCAGGTCATAGACGGGCCGCATCCAGTCGGCGTCCCGCTTGGCCAGATAGTCGTTGACCGACATCACGTGCACCTTGTGGCCCTTGGCGGCGTAGCCGATGGCGGTCAGCGCTCCGGCCAGCGTCTTGCCCTCGCCGGTGGCCATCTCAGCGACGTGGCCGGACAGCATGGCCAGCATGCCGAGCAACTGGACGTCGTAGGGGCGCTCGCCGATGGCCCTGAAGGCCACCTCGCGCAGGGCCGCACCGACGACGACGTGGTCGGTTGCCTCGGCCGTGATGAGCTCTGCCAGCTCGTCATCGGACAGCTCGGCCATGTTGTCGGCCTGCGCCGCGATCTGCGGCAACTGGCGCCGCAGCCGGGTCAGATCGGCCGTTCCCGGCTTCTGCAAGAACCGCCGTACCCGCTCACCGATTTTGCTCATTGCCTTTTGACCACTGCCCGTCTTGAACACTGCCGGTCGCTGCCTGTTAGAGCTCAACTTCTGAGTTGGACCCGTACTTGGCTCAAACGCTACCGTCCCCGGGCGAGTGCGCGCGTCCGGCTGGGCCCGGTCCGGTCAGGAGTGCCAGTCTGCCGGCACCATGGCGGCGGTGAGCCTCTCCCGCTCGTCCGCGCTGAACGGGATTGACCTGTGTGCGGCCTGGTCCCAGCGGACGGTGACGACCCTGGCCCGCGCGGCCACCGTGCCGTCCGCGGTCGTGATCGTCTCGCGCGTGGTCAGGCTGGTCGTGCCAAGCCGCTCTACCTCGACCCGTACTTGGATCCATTCCTCGTGCGTGCTGACCTCGGCGCGGAAGTCGATCTCCAGCCGGGCAACAACGTAGATCGGATCGTTGCCGAGCATCTGGATGTAGAACGCGTCCCGGCCCACCTCGAGGTAGGTCAGGAACACGGCGTGATTGACATGGCCGAGCGCGTCCATGTCGCGCCATCTGACCGCGACCTGGTACTCGAAGTTCCCCGTCAAGTCGTCATCCATCGCCCTCACCCTAGAGCAGGCCCCTGACCAGGACCTGTTAGCAGGGCGAGCCGTTGAAGGTGCAGCTGGTGGGATTAGTCCAGCCGCCCTTGGCGGTGAAGTCCTCGGTCAGGCTGCCGCCCGGGGGGATCGTCGCCTGGTAGGACGGCGGGTCGAGGACAAGGGTGTGGCCGTCGGTGTGGAATACGGCGTCCCACACCGAGTCGATGTGGTCGAAAGGCAGATCCGCCCGCAACTCCCAGCCGTTGATCGGCGCCGTGCCCTTGTTGACGATCGTGAACTCCCCCTGGAATCCGCCCCACCAACGGTGCACCACCGTGTAGCTGACCGAGGGATCCGGCGTACCGGTCGGTGTCGGGGTCGGAGTGCTGGTTGGCGTAGGCGAGGGGGTTGGCGTTTTCGTTGGCTTGCCAGTCGGCGTGGTCGTCGGGTGCGGCGACTTCGGAGACTTCTTCGGCTTCGGGCTATGCGGTGACCGCGTCGGGTGCGGCGTCGGCCCGTGGCCGGCAGACGGGGAGGGCGAGGGGGAAGCCGGTCGCTTCCGGCCATGGGCGTGCTTGCGGTGAGACCGGCCATTGACCGGCGGTCCTGACCCTCCGGCCGGATCGGACTTGCTCGGGTCAACGCGGATCGCGAGCCGGTGGCAGCGACTGGCACTGCAGGAGTTGGCCAGCAGCCGGGGCGAGTTCTGCGAGGAGACCAGGAACATGGTGCCGGTGATGGCGACGAGCAGGGCGAGCGCGCAGATCGCGGTCAGCGAGCGGTGCCTGGCCAGCACCAGGAGCGAGTCCTGCCACAGTGGCGGCGGCATGCCTCGCCGCGAGCCTCGCGATGGCGGGCGGTGGCCTGGGCGCTGGGCTCCGGACGGCCGGCCTGGTGGCGGCGGCGCGTCCGCCCACGGCACGGTGCTGGCCAGAGGGGGACGACCCCCTTCAACCCCCGCATCCAGCAGGTCGGGTGAGGTCGCGTCGGCGTATGGATGCGAATAAGGCTCGGGGTACGGGTGCGACTCGGGCGGCCGGGGATGCTGGCCGTCCGATGGCGCGCGGCGGCGGCCTTGGCCGTCGCTCGATCCGAGAACGTAAGGCCTGACCAGCCCATTAGACCGGGAACGACGGATCGCGCGACCGCGCCGGTCGGAGTCACCCATTGGCAACCACGAATCCCACGTGTCCCATCTGCAAGACGTCGATTCGGCACACTGTAGCAGCGCAAAGCCGACTTTGATGGTCAGAGGCAACGGCGGTGTGACATTCCGTTTCCGAGCGCCGCGCAGCGTTACCGGAGCGCCGGAGGCCGGCCCGGCAGGACTGACCGCCCCCGGCCGGTCGTCAGGTTCCTTCGATCAGGCTCTGTCCAGCCGCCGGGTTTTATGGTCATACTTTTGACCTGGCTCTTTACCGCTCCGATGCCCTGGTTGGACCTATGAAAGCACTGACGCCCCTCGCCGTGACCGCGACGCTGATCGGCTCCATGATCACCGCGACGACCTCGCCCGCCTCGGCCGCGCTGGCCGCGCAGGCCGGCCCGCGCGCCTGCGCGTGGGCGGTGGTACCCAGCCCGAGCCGCGGCGTGTCGGCCACGCTCAGCGCGGTGTCGGCCACCTCGGCTAGAGACGCCTGGGCGGTCGGCAGCTACGACACCGGGTCGAGTTTCCGCACGCTGATCGAGCACTGGAACGGATCGGCGTGGAAGGTAGTGCCCAGCGTCGACCCGGCCATCGGCCATCACCAGACCAGCGCGCTGACCGGCGTCGCCGCGATCTCGCCGTCCAACGTGTGGGCGGTCGGCTTCTACGAGAAGTCGACGACCAGCTTCCGAACGCTGGTCGAGCACTGGAACGGCTCCAAGTGGTCGGTCGTGCCAAGCCCGAACGCCGACTCGGGGGAGAACACCCTGGCCGCGGTGGCCGCCGTCTCGGCCTCGGACATCTGGGCGGTGGGTTACCGCCACGGACCGGGCGCGCGGGGTGGCGGCGCCCGCAAGACGCTGGTCGAGCACTGGCAGCGCGGGAACTGGCGGATCGTCCCGAGCCCGAGTCCGGGCCCGGCCCACGGCGATGGCTTCCTGTTCGGCCTCGCCGTCACCTCGGCTCACCGGGCGTGGGCGGTCGGCACGGAGCCGTCCAGGTTCTCATCGACGCTGGCGATCCGGTGGAACGGGACGAAGTGGCTGACGGCGAAAACCGCCAACCCCGGCAATGGCGACCGGTTCCTGCAGGCCGTCGCCGCGCCGTCGGCGCGCGTCGCTCTCGCGGTCGGCAGCGACCTGAGCGGCAACCAGACCAGGGCACTCGCCGAGAGGTGGAACGGCACATCGTGGTCGCTGGTGCCGGCCGCCAGCCCGGGCGGCGACTTCAACTCGCTGCAGGCGATCGCGGCCAGGAACGCGAGCCAGGCGTGGTCGGTGGGTGCCCGCCGCGCGAACCAGGGGGCCAGGTTCACCACGCTGGTCGAGCACTGGGACGGCCACGCCTGGACGGCGGCGTCCGCGCCGAGCCCGGGCGCCGGCGACGACTGGCTGTTCGGTGCCGCCTCGGTGCCCAAGAGCGGATTCTGGGCGGTGGGGAACGCCGGTCCCCGCACGCTCGTCGAGCGGTTCTGCTGACCTCACGGAATTCACCTTCCGTGTAGTGCTCCGTCACCCTTCAGCCGTGGGTTGACATGTCCGATGTAAATCGACATGAACGGAGCACTGATGAACCTTTGATGAAGCGGCGACTTAGCCCTGGTTGCGACGACTTAGCCCTGGTTAGCGACAAATTTTGCCCGATTTATAGTAGTTCGCGAGTCGCTAACCAGGGCTAAGTGCTCGCAACCAGGGCTAAGTGCTTCGCAACCAGGGCTAAGTCGGCCCGGAACCTGGCGGGCGCTCGGTCGCCGGGCGACACTCCCAGCCCGGAACGAGCACTCCCAGCCCGGAACGAGCACTCCCAGCCACCTAGCGCTCCGCCTGGTACCTCGCCGTCACGCTGGCCGGGATGCGTCCGCGCTCGCTGATCTCGATGCCGTGCTCCTTGGCCCAGGCTCGCACCTCGGCACTGGCCCGGCGGGTTGCGGCCGACCGCACGCGACGGGACAACTGACCGCGGCCCATCTTGCGGGCATGATCGGTGAACGGCGCCAGTTGCGCGCGGAACCGGTCGGCGTTGGCCGCGCTCAGGTCGATCTCATACTCAGCTGCGCCGAGGCTGAACTGCACCGTCTCCTGCGCCACGCTGCCGTCCAGGTCATCTTCTAGCGTGATCGTGGTCCTGACCACCATTCCAGGGCCTCCTCTCGCGATGATCTACATCCATGCACGGTACATGCCCGAATGACCGGTTACCTGCTCTCCGTGCCGCAACACGCCGTTCTTAGGCCCTGAGCGTAAGAGAAATTTGGCGTTCCGCCTCACATTCCGCCGGAGCGGCTACGGCAACCGCCAGTTCGCGCCCGGATCGGTGGGCCAGCGGCCCGGCGAAGACTTGCCATTGCTCCGGGAGCGCCGAGCGCCGCCGGGATGATTCCCCGAGGCTACGTCGACGCCGAGCACCGCCCCCCTGCCCGGGCTTTGTCGAACATCCGCCAGCCCACGCTCGGTGAGCGGCGAGTGGGTCGAGCCGACATTGAAGTGCCCCCGTGCGGCGACGGGTCGAGCCGCATCGGCCAGTGTGTGCCCACACAGTGCAATCGCCGTCACGACAGCCAGTCCACTCAGAATCAGTTGCCTGCGCATCGACACAAAATAGCGGTATTGACACCAGTTACTGACGAGTTTTACTGATGAGTAACAATGGTCTCTTTTGGGAGAGCCGATGAAACACCGGCGAGTTCACCGTTACCTGGCTGGCGTCCCGTTGGTCGCGGCCTTAGTCACCGTCGCGCTGCTGACGAGCGGATTACCCGCGCAGGCGGCCCAGTTGCCGCTGGAGAGTGAGCAGGCTGCGTTCCTCGGCTCTGTACTGCCGATCAACTACTACGCCTCGCCGCCGGGAGCGAACGTCAGGTGCACCCCGTCGGCGGCGCACCCCTATCCCGTGGTGCTGAGCGAGGGCACCTTCTCTTCCATGTACAACAGCTTCGGCGCGATCTCGCCTGACCTGGTCAACAATGGCTACTGCGTGTACGCGTTCAACTATGGCCAGACCATACCGCTGACCAGCATAAACGCGACCGGCGACATCCGGTCCTCGGCCGCGCAGCTGTCGAGCGAGGTCAGCAAGGTGCTCGCGCAGACCGGCGCCAGCAAGGTCGACATCGTGGGCTGGTCGCAGGGCGGCATGATGCCCCGCTACTACATCAACAACCTCGGCGGGGCCTCGAAGGTCAACATGCTGGTCGGCTTCGCTCCGTCGAACTACGGCACCACCCTGGACGGACTGACCACGCTCGTCACCGACCTCGGGGTACTAGGCCTGACCACCGCACTGCTTTCTCTCACCTGCTTGGCTTGTGTTCAGCAGCTGCAAGGGTCATCCTTCCTCACCAGCCTGAACCAAACGCCCACCGTCGCCGGCGTTAGGTACGTCAATATCGAGACGCGGGACGATGAGGTAGTGACGCCCTTCACCAACGCGTTCTTGCCGGCCGGGCCGAATGTGCAGAACATTACGCTGCAGAATCAGTGCTCCCAGGACGGCAGCGACCACGTGTCGATCGCGTACGACTCCAACGCGCTGGCCGACATGGTCAACGCGCTCGGCGCCGACTCGCCGAGCTTCCAGCCAGCCTGCGCGACGGTCGGCCCCATATTCGGCAACGTCTGATAGCTAGCTTGCCGCGGTGAGGTCGTGGCGGGCGATGAAGCCCGCCAGGTCCTCGCGGCGGATCACGCTGCCGAGCAGCTCGGGGAACAGGTCGGGCGTGCAGGCGAACGCGGGCACGCCGAGGGCAGCACAGGCGGCCGCGAGCTGGTGGTCATAGCTGGGCGCGCCGTCGTCGGAGAGCGCCAGCAGCACGATCAGCCGGACGCCGCTGTCGGCCAGCGCGCCCAGGCGGCGCAGCAGCGCGGCCTCGTCGCCGCCCTCGTACAGGTCAGAGACCAGCACCATGATCGTGTCGGTCGGCCTGGTGACCAGCGTCTGGGCGTAGCCGACCGCGCTGTTGATGTCGGTACCGCCGCCGAGCTGGGTGGCGAACAGCACGTCCACCGGATCGGCAAGCTGATCGGTCAGGTCGACGACCGAGGTGTCGAAGACGACGAGCTTGGTGCTGACCGCGCGCAGGGAGGCCAGTGAGGCCGCCATCACCCCGGCGTAGACGACCGAGGAGGCCATCGACCCGCTCTGGTCGACCAGCAGGATGACATCGGTCAGCGCGGCGATCCGCCGGCGGCGCGAGTGCCCGATCAGGTGCTCGGCGATGATCGTGCGCAGTCCGGGCTGGTAGTGCTTCAGGTTGGCCCTGATGGTGGCCGGCCAGTCGACGTCGGGCAGGCGGGGACGGCGGTTGCGCGCGGAGCGGTCCAGGGCGCCCAGGACGGCTCGGTGCAGCTCGGCCTGGAGCCTGCGCTCGATCTCGGCCACGACCTTGGCGACTACGATCCTGGCGGTCGCCCTGGTCTGCTCGGGCATCGCCGACCTCAGGGAGAGCAGGGTGCCGACCAGGTGCACGTCCGGCTGGACGGCGGCGAGCATCTCCGGTTCCAGGAGCAGCTGGCGCAGGCCAAGGCGGTCCATCGCATCGCGCTGCAGCACCTGGACGACCGGGGTGGGGAAGTAAGTCCTGATGTCGCCTAGCCAGCGGTGCACCGAGGGAGCCGACCCGCCCAGGCCGGCGCTGCGCTTGCCGGGTTCTGGCTTGGCGTCGTAGAGCGCGGCCAGGGCCTGGTCGACGGCGGCGTCCCGGTCGGACAGGCCCGTCCCGCCTTCCCCGTTGTTCGCGCCGTCCTCGGAGGCGCTGCCTAGTACCAGGCGCCAGCGGCGGCGGCGCTCGCTGTCGGTGCTGCTCGTACTGCCCGTGTGCTCAGTCATCGGGTCCTCCTGGCGTGCCCAGGGCGGCCGCGAGTACCGGCAGGATCAGCTTGACGCGCTCGAGGTCCCAGTCCTCGGTGCCGCCCCGGTCGGCCGCGCCGCTGCTTGTGGGTGGCCTCGGGCCCGATCGGACCAGCTCGCCCATCTGGCGGCGCTCGGGCCAGGGAAACCTGGAGAACGACCGGCGCAGCAGCGGCAGGACCTCTTCGAACGCTTCGCCGCCCAGCCCGCACAGCCAGTCATCGAGCAGCTGCCACAGCGCGCGATCGCGCAGCAGGACCAGCCCCGAGCCGCGCAGGAAACCTTCGAGCCAGCGGACGGCCGTGGCGATCTGCTCCCGGGCCGACAGGACCCGGGCTAGCCGGAGCCCGGCCTGATCTGGTTCGAGGACGCTCGCGTCGATCAGCAGGCGCACCGACCGGCCCGCGACCAGCCCGGGCGCATTCGCCAGGTCGGCGACCGAGCGGAGCGCGCCGTGCCAGGCGGTGACCTGCTCGGGCTTGCCGACCAGCGACAGGGCGTCGGCCGCGGCGTCGATCGCCTCCGTCATGTCCGCCGCCGCGTCGTCGTCGAGGCTCGCGCAGGCGGCGGGCAGCCCGGCGAATACCCGGATGAGCAGCGAGTCGATCACGCCGGCCACCACGGCGGTGTCGGTCTGGCGCACGTTGCCGTAGCGCAGCACCCGGGCCAGCGGCGGCACGGCCATCATGAGCTGCTGGACGTCGCCGGTCCTGGCCGAGCGCTCTTCGAGCGCGCCGGTGACGGCGATCAGCGCATCGGGCAGCTCGGCGAGTACCACCGCCTCGACCAGCTTGGTGATCTGCGACAACTGCTGGGCGTCGGCCGAGTGCTCGATCACCACGCCGGTCGCGGCCGAGCCGACGGTCGTGCCGTACCGGGCGCGGGTGATCAGCGTGACCAGGTACTCGGGCTGCCAGCGCAGCCGCCAGGCCTCCTTGAACGTGCCCTCGCCGCTCGCGACCGTGACCGTGCCCCAGGGCACGTCGAGCAGCCGCAGCCGGTGCAGCAGCCGGGACCGGTCCCGCTCGTTCTCCTTGCGCAGGTCAAGCTCCACGTCCCGGTCGGCCGCGGTCGGCTTGAATCTGAGCCGGCGGCACTGAGCCTCGAAGTCGGCCTGCAGCGGCACGACCGGCACATCCGGCGGTACCTCGCCGAGTTCCTCGCCGATCACCAGCTTGCTGGTGATGAGCCGGAGCGGAGTGTCGTCGCCGTGGCACAGGATCGACTGGACCGCGTCCGTCAGCTCGGTGAGCCCGGGCAGTGACCGGCCCCGGACGGCGGCCAGGGCCTCGGCCAGCCTTACTGCCTCGAGCGCGGCGGCGGTGGAGGCGGGCAGGTCGGCCTGGCGCAGCAGGGCGGCGGCCTTGACCACCCATCTCGCCGTGACCCGGTCTGGTGCCCGCCACAGGTGCGCGTACCAGCCGGGGGAGACCACCCCGGCGCCGTAGCCGCTCGCATGAGTGAGCCGCTGGGAGGTCCAGGGCACCCAGGTGACCCGCGTCTTGACGGTGGGCAGGCCGCGCAGCAGGTCGGCGTCGGCCTTGACGGTCGTCGGCTCGGTGATCGCGGGGACGTGCCAGGCGCCGCAGATGACGGCGATCCGCTCGTGCCCGGCCTTGGTTGCGGCCCTCACGCCCGACCTCATGGCCGCTTCACGCTGGGCCTCACGTTTTGGCAGCGTCCAGCCGTCCTCGGCGGCGGCCTGGCGGAGCTCGGTCATTGCCTCTTTGATGGCTTCGAAGAGTTCGAGCGGGTCGCCGCCGAGCCGGTGCTCGACCACGTCCTCCCACCAGCGTTCGGGGTCGTCGTGACCGGCCGCCGTAGAGAGCCAGGCGAGGGGATCGGCGGCGATCGGGGGTCGTTCGTGATGGTCCTCCTGGCCCGTGTTGTCGGGTTCCTCTGGCTCCGCTGGTTCTTCCGGCTCTGGCCGGCCGCGTCTGCTCGCTAGCGTCACCGCCGCCGGGAGGTCGATGAAGCGCACCGGCCGCCCCGTCTTCGCGGCGTGCATCAGGGCCTGCCATTCCGGCGAGAACTCGGCGAACGGCCAGAACGCGGCCCGGCCCGGCTTGTCCGGTGCGTGCGCCAGCATCGCGACCGGCGGGATCAGCGACCCCACGTGCCGGGTGATCTCGTCGGCCTCCGGCGGTCCCTCGATCAGGATCACGTCCGGGTCGAGCGCGGCCAGCGCGGCCCGCACCGCCCGGGCCGAGCCTGGCCCGTGGTGGCGGACGCCGAAGACGGCGGTGGTACTCATGGCGTACTCAACCTAGGCTGACCGTCAGGTCACGGCAGGCGCGGTACAGGTCATGCCACTCCTCGCGCTCCTTGACGACGGCTTCCAGGTACTCGTTCCAGGCGACGCCGTCCTGCACCGGGTCCTTGACCACCGCGCCGACCAGTCCAGCGGCTACGTCCGCGGCATTCAGGTCGCCGTCGCCGAAATGGACGGCCAGCGTCATCCCGTTGGTGAGCACGCTGATCGCCTCGGCGGTCGACAGCGTCCCGGTCGGCACCTTCAGCGTCGTACGGCCGTCGCCGGTGACCCCGGACCGCAGCTCCCTGAACACCTGAACGACCCGGCGGACCTCGGCCAGCGCGGGCGGTTCGGCGGGCAACTGGAGCGCCCGGCCGAGTTCGGCCACCCGGCGGCTCACGATCTCCACTTCTTCCTCGGCGCTCTCCGGCAGCGGCAGCACTACGGTGTTGAACCGGCGCTTGAGAGCGCTCGACATCTCGTTCACGCCCCGGTCGCGGTCGTTGGCGGTCGCGATGAGCGTGAAGCCGGGCACCGCCTGCACCTCGAAGCCGAGCTCGGGCACCGGCAGCGTCTTCTCCGACAGCACGGTGATCAAGGCGTCTTGAACCTCGGCGGGCATCCGGGTCAGCTCCTCGATGCGGACGACCTGGCCAGCCCGCATCGCGGTCATCACCGGCGAGGCCACGAGCGCGTCGGTCGACGGGCCCTCGGCGATCAGCCGCGCGTAGTTCCAGCCGTACCTGACCGCGTCCTCGGCGGTCCCGGCCGTTCCCTGGACGAGCAGCGTCGAGTCGCCACTGATCGCGGCCGACAAGTGCTCGGACAGCCAGGTCTTGGCCGTGCCCGGCGGACCGAGCAGAAGCAGCGCCCGGTCGGTGGCCAGCGTGGCGACCGCGACCTCGATCAGTCGCCTGGAGCCGACGTACTTGGGCGTGATCACGGTGCCGTCGGGCAGCGTTCCGCCCTGGACGTACAGCACGACCGCCCACGGTGACAGCCGCCAGGACGGCGGCCTGGCCTTGTCGTCAGCCTGCGCGATCGCGGCCAGCTCGTCGGCGTACTGCTGCTCGGCGTGCGGTCGCAGCACTGGTGCCTGGGCTTGCGGCCCTGCTGTTTGCGGCACTGCTGTTTGCGGCACTGCCGGGGTTTGCGACACTGTCACGGCTCCTGCTCTAGTTCGCGGCGCATCGCCGCGCGGACGGACAAGGTATTCATCAGCTCGGCCCAGGCATCGAGCAGCCGGGGGTGGACCTCGGCCTGCTCGAGCCGCGGCAGGGCCGGCGGCTCCAGCCGCGCGCCCGCGATCCGCAGCAGCCTGCGTAGCTGGGTGATGTGGCCGTACCGGCCGAAGGCATCGGGGTCTGTTCGCAGCTGCTGGACCACATACTCACGCACCGCGCCGGACAGGTCCTCCGGCCACGGTCCCGGCACCAGCTCGAACGCCTCGAACAGCGAGTCGCCGGGCCGCCCGGCCAGCCAGCCGGCCAGATCAGCCGGGGCCAGCGCGTTCATCAGCGGCGTGGAATGCGGGCCGACGTGGGTCCGGCTCAGATCGAGCAGCGCCAGGATCCAGGGCGAGTCCTGGTCCCTGATCGCGGCCGTGATCCAGCCGTTGCGCAGCGCGTCCGCCCAGTTGGTCCCCTCGGCGATCGCGAGCAGACGGGCCGGTTCCAGGCCGGTGTGCTCGGCCCACCAGGCCACCGGGGGCGCGGCGGCAATCTGAGTGAGCATCCAGCCTCGATGCCCGGCGCGGCCGGCTTTGGCCCCGGACTGCAGGCCGTCGGCCGCCATCTCCGTCGTGATCTCGGTCGGCGGCGTGATGACGAGGGTCATGCCGTCTAGCCGCACCGCTGCCGCTGCCCGGCTGGTGGCCCGCCGGGCGGCCTCCGATCCGGGCAGCCTGGCCAGCAGTTCGGTCGCGACCCGGCGCACCTCAAAGCTGCGGTCGGACAGCGCCTGGTTCAGCAAGGGCTCATCGTCGGCGCTCAGGCCGGTGCCGAGTCCGGCGATGAAGGCTGCCCGGTCCCTGGCCCCGTCACCGGACCAGGTGGCCGTTACCAGCTCCCGCCCGGCGGCCGGATCGACCCGGCGCGTCTGCTCAAGCAGCTCGCGACGGACCCGGTGGGCAGCCGTCGTCCAGGCGGCGAGGTCGAGGTCACCGGCCCGGTCCCTGGGCAGCACCCAGTTCCACGCGGGGTTCGCGGTGGTGGTTGCCAGCCACTTCGCCAGCGGACCGAGCACCGGCGCCAGCGCTTCTCGCAGCTGCTGGTTGCCGGCCGCGCTGGTCATCAGCGCCGGAAGGAGCGCCTCCGGCGGCCTGCGCCCGGCCCGGCCCAGCAGCCTGACCCACTCGGTGACCAGCTCGGGCCGGCCGGCGACCATCAGCTCCGCCAGCCGCCGCCTGGCGGCGAGGCTCACGGCGGGCCGGTCATCGACGGGAGCCGGCGTCGGCGCGGGCCGGTCAGACGCCTCTTTGGCCACGAACCCGGCTCTTCTGGCCCGCGAAGCCAGCGCGGCCTGCCGGAGCAGCCCGAGGCGGTCGGGCAGATCTTGTTTGCCCTCGGCGGGTGCGAGCTCGGCGAGCGCCGGAGCCGGCTTCGGCAGGGTCGCGCGCCGGGTGCCAAGCACCGCCGCGTCGACGAGTTCCGTCCAGTAGGTCATGCGATGAGCTGCCCGTCCTGTCCGGCCAGCGCCGCCGCCTGCGGCCGGAACGCGAAACCGTCCCACTCGCCGGCCACGTCCACGGGCGCGCCGCCGGACAAGGCCAGCAGGCGCCAGCGCCCCTCGGCCGTCGAAGCGATCGGCACGGCTCGACCAGCGGCGTCCCGCAGCAGCCACGGGCCGGCCTGCCCGCGAGAGGCCGGTGCCGCCGACGGCAGGACGGTCACCGTGCGCACCGCCACCGGCAGCAGATCGGCCCACGGGTCGACCGCCATGAGCGTGGCGACGCCGGACAGTGCCTCATCCCACGTCCCGGCGCCGGGCAGCGGCCCGAGCGGCCTGCCTTCGTCGTGCCGCTTGAGTATCAGCACCCGGTGCGGCGCGGTTCCCGGGTACCGCGCCAGGGATGCCTTCGACCGGGCACCGGGCGGCAGCCCCGGCTCCAGGCTCTGTCCCGACACCGCGAACGCCAGATAGCTGACCACCTCGCCGCTGCTTTCGCCATAGAGCCACTGCTGAAGGGTCTTGAGCTGACCGTCCTCGTCCAGGCGCTGGCCGAGGACGGCCCAGGTGTCGGTGATCTCCTGACCGGCCTGCAACACCTCCAGGGTGGTCTGGGTGTAGCCGATCCTCGTGCGCAGTGCCTGGGCGGTTGCGGGCGGGAGGCTCTCGCGTCGTTGCCAGGCCTCGCACAGCAGGTACAGCCCGCCGAGTTCGTCCAGCATGCGCTCCGGCCAGTCCGGCCGCTGGTTGCCGATGGCCGCGATCTCGGCCAGCCGCCGCACCCGGTTCGCCAGCCCGCGCGCCTGAGCGTCGATCATGCGGCGAGCCATCTGATCCCACCACTGCCACGGCTGCGTCTGCGCGGCGGCCAGTCCGCCGCGGGCCAGGTCGGCCAGCCAGCGCCGCAGCTCCTCGACCCCGGCGTCCACCTTCTTGTCCCGGTTCGCCGCCCGGCGCTGCTGTGCCTTCGGGTCGGCCCGGGGTTTCTGGTCGGCTCCGGGCGCCGGCGCGGCGGCTTGCTTCACCTGCCGGTCGGCTCGGGAGGCCAGCCACTCGCCGACCCAGGCCGGACGGGTCGCCTCCGGCGCCTGACCGTCGGCCAGCAACAGCAGCAGTCCGATCGCGTGCTTGCAAGGGAACTTCCGGCTCGGGCAAGAACACTTGGTCGCGCCGTCGTCCAGCGCCGCCTGGCAGCGGTAGGGGTTCGAACCGCTGCCCTGGCACTCGCCCCAGGCCGCCTGCTCGTCCCGGCCCAGGCTCGGCCACCTGGCCCGGCTCGCCTGGCTCTGACCCGCCTTCGCCGCGGAGGCGTCCGGCGCCAGGCCGAGCACCTGCTCCCGGCTAAAGGTCTGCATTCCCACTTTCCCAAACTACGGCGGTGCTCGGACAATCTCCGGCCGAGCGGCCTTGCTCATCCTGGCCGATCCGGGCCCGATAAGCACTCAAACACCGTGAATCGCAGCCTGCGTCTACTGGGCTTTCCGGCGATGAGGGGCGAGCACCGCGTGGTGGTCGTCGTGGGCCTGGTCCTGCTGCGGATCGGCGTGGACCAGCGCGGCCGACAGCTTAGGCAGCGCGTGCAGCAACTGATGCTCGGCCGCCACAGCGATCTGATGCGCTGCGACCGCGCTCGACGCGCCGTCGACGACGATCTCGCACTCGGCCCGGAGGCGGTGACCGATCCAGCGCAGCCTGACCTCGCCCACGTCGAGCACGTCTGGCACTGCACGCAACGTCCGCTCGGTCTCATCCACCAGAGCTGGATCGACGGCGTCCATCAGCCGCCGGTAGATCTCGCGAGCAGCCTGCCTCAGCACGGCCAGGATCGCCACGGTGATGAGCAGCCCGACGACCGGGTCGGCCCAGTTCCAGCCAAGCGCGACCCCGCCGACCCCGAGCAGGACCGCGAGCGAGGTGAACCCGTCGGTGCGAGCGTGCAGGCCATCGGCGACCAGAGCGGCCGAACCGATCCGGCGGCCCACGCCGATGCGATACCTGGCGACCACCTCGTTGCCGGTAAACCCGATCACCGCGGCGATCGCGACCGCCACCAGGTTGGTCACCGCCTGGGGGTGAACTAGCCGCTGCACCGCCTCGGTGGCGGCGGCGATCGAGGACAGCGCCATGATCAAGACGATGATCACCCCGGCCAGGTCCTCGGCCCGGCCGTAGCCGTAGGTATAACGCCGATTCGGCGGCCGCCGCCCGGCAAGAAACGCGACCGCGAGCGGCACGGCGGTCAGGGCGTCGGCCGCATTGTGCAGCGTGTCACCGAGCAGCGCGACCGATCCGGAGAACGCGACCACGATGGCCTGCAGGCCCGCCGTCGCGACCAGGACGGCGAGCGAGATCCACAGCGCGCGCATCCCCTGCGCGCTGGCCTCCATGGCCGCGTCCACCTTGTCGCCGGCGTCGTGCGAATGCGGCCGGACCACGCCAAGCACCCGCCCGACCAGCCCCCTCGGATGCTCATGCCCATGCCCGCCGTGGTCGTGGCCGGCGTGCCCGTGCCCGTGTTCGTCGTGTCCGTGTTCGCCGTCGTCGTGGTGCTCATGGCCGTGATCTTCGTGATCATGGTGGTCTTGTTCGTCGTGAGGTTGATCTTGCGCCGGGTGGTCATCGCTGCGGTCATCGCTCACGCTTGCCAGCATGCCCGACCAGCCGGACCTGGGTCGAGCCGCGTCGGCTACTGGGAATGGTCGCGTAGGAAGGTCCAGGCGTCGGTGACCATTTCGCCTAGGCCGCGTTCTGGGTGCCAGCCGAGTTCGGTGCCGATGCGCTCGTTGGAGGCGATGAGGACGGCCGGGTCGCCCGGGCGGCGGTCGGTCATCTTGGCCGGGATGTCTCGTCCCGTGACCTCGCGGCAGGCGGTCAGCACCTCAAGGTTCGAATAGCCGGTGCCGCTGCCCAGGTTGTAGATCTTGTGCTGGCCGGGTGCGCAGGCCGCCAGGGCCAGCGCGTGCGCGGCCGCCAGGTCGGTCACGTGGATGTAGTCGCGGACGCAGGTCCCGTCCGGGGTCGGGTAGTCCTCGCCGAAGATGCTGACCGATCCAGATCCGGCCCGGGCCACTGCCAGCACGCTGGGGATCAGGTGCGTCTCGGTGGCATGCCGCTCACCGAGCCAGCCGGCCCGGCGGTCGTTGTGCGCGCCGGCGACGTTGAAGTAGCGCAGGCTGACCGCGCCGATGCCGTGCAGCCGCGCCTGCTCGGTGAGCGCCGTGTCGACCGCGAGCTTGGATGCGCCGTACGGGCTGGTCGGCAGCGTCGGCGCTGACTCCTCGATCGGCACGCTGGCCGGCTCGCCGTAGACGGCCGCCGTCGAGGAAAAGACGATGCGGTCCGTTCCCGTCTCGCGCATCGCGTCGAGCAGCGCGAGCGTGCCGCCGAGGTTGTTGCCCCAGTACAGGTCGGGCCGCGCGACCGACTCCGCCACCAGCGACTTAGCGGCGAAGTGCAGCACCGCGTCGAATTCGCTCGCCAGCAGGCGGGGTGCCTCGCGCCTGAGGTCGCCGCGCACGAAGGTGGCCCTCGGCGGCACGGCATCCTCATGCCCGGTCGACAGATCATCGAGCACGACGACCTCGTGCCCGGCCGCGATCAGCCAGGCCGCGACCACGCTGCCGATATAGCCAGCACCACCTGTCACCAGCAGCCGCACCGATCGCTCCTCGCCTGGCCGGTCCCGCTTTGCGGCATAAGTCTCACATAGGTCGCGGCCGGGACTGGATCACTCCGTCGATGCCATCTACAGGAAGACTTGAGGGCGTTATGTGACGCGAAGTCTTCCGGTTAAGCGTCAGCTCCCTTAGTCCGAGATCCAGCTGCCGTGGAAGCCGAGGGGAACCCTGGCGGGCAGGTGGACGGTGGCGACCGGGTCTGCGGTGAAGTCCTGGGCGGACAGGATCACCAGGTCGGAGGCGCCGCGCTCAGGATTGTGCACGAAGGCCATCACGTAGCCGTCGTCTTCGGCGGAGTCGGGGGAGCGGGGAGCGAACACCGCCTCCCCGACGGTCGCGTCCCGGCCGAACTCGTGGGCCTGGTTGGTGCCGGCCTTCAGGTCGTGCTTGAGTATCGCGTTGACGAACGCGCTGTCGCTGAAGTCGCCCTCGGCGGTGATCGCGCGCTCGACCTCGCCGATCGCCGCGCTGTAGCCGTAGCGGTGCGGGCGCGAGATGATCCGGTCATCGACCCGGGGGAACTCCTGCCCCCGGTCATCGAGGCGCTCCTGCTTCACCTTGCCGGCCGCCGGGTCGATGGTCCAGCGGTCCAGGGTGACCGGCCCGCGGGCGGACCATAGCGTCGACGGGTCGAACGAGTCGGTGTACTTGCACAGGTCGAGGACTACCTGGCCGTTGTCGGCGTCGTAGGCGTTGAGGCAGTGGAAGACCCAGCACGGGTCGACCTCGATCCAGCGAACGTCGCCGCTGCCGTCGCGGGGGAGCAGGCCGACGCGGGGCTGGTGGTTCGGGTTCCAGACGTAGGGCAGTTCCTTGCCGCCGGCCACCGCGTCCAGGCTGAAGGTGACCGGAAGGTCAAGCAGCACGGCATAGGTGGGGGTCAGCGCGAAGTCGTGCATCATCGGGCCGTCCGGGATCGGCACGTTGGTGGTGCGCATGACCTTTCCGGCCGCGTCGACGACCACGTGCTGGATATGGTCCCAGGCCCAGAAGTACGCGATCGCGTGCAGTTCGCCGGTGGCGTGGTCGAGCTTGGTGTGGGCGGCGAAGCCGCCCGGCAGCGTGCCGCCGAAATCGCAGGGACCAACGGTGTCCAGTTCATAGGTGAGCTCGTAGGGCCGTGGCCCGGCTTCGACCGTGGCCAGCGTCTTGCCGCCGTGGAAGATGATGTGCGTGTTGGCGGCGAAGTCCATGTTCTCGTGCACCGGGCCGGCCGGCCATTCCTGGAAATGAGCGGCGGCTACGGCCTTCGAGCGAACCCACCGGTTGCGGTACCACTCGGCCTTGCCGTCCCGCAGCCGCACTCCGTGGACCATGCCGGCGCCCAAGAACCAGTGGTAGCTGGGGTCGTCCAGGCCCATTGGGTTCGGGCCGTTGCGCAGGTACCGGCCGGTCAGCTCGGGCGGCAGGGTACCGGTGATCGGCAGGTCGTAGGCGGTGACTTCCTCAGTTACCGGGGCAAATGAGCCCTGCAGAAAACGACTCGTCTCAGGCATCCGAAATTCCGTTCCTCGTTTCAGTCACACCGGGCACGCTCAGCCGACCTGGGCGGCGGGGCCCGGTCGGGGGCGGTGGCTTGCCATAGTTCGCGGATCATGACCTGGATCGCGCCGGCGGCCGGGATCGCGAGCAGCGCCGCGACGAAGGCTCCGAAGATGCCGCCGATCCAGCTGCCGATCGACGCGCCGACCAGAATCGAGATCAGGACGAGCAGCGGGCTGACCCGGACCGTGCGGCTCATGATGACCGGATTGAGCACGTGGTTTTCGATCTGGGTGTACGCCAGGAACACCACGAGCGTGATGATGCCGGCGGTCAGTGAGTGCCCGGCGGCGAACAAGATGGTCGGGATGCCGGCCAGCGCGCCGCCGATCATCGGCAGGAAGTCGACCAGCGCGACCCACAGGGCCCACAGGAACGGGAACGGCACGCCCAGGATCAGCAACGTCACCAGCACCACGATGCCGGCGATCAGCGAGGTCAGGACGTTGCCGAGCATGTAGCCGCTGACCGACCGGTTGACCTCACGCGCCACTACCTTGACACGCCCGGCCCGGGCCGGCGGCATCAGGCTCAGGATGCCGACTCTTAGCCCAGGTCCCTCCAAGAGCAGCAGCAGGACCAGCACGAAGATCGTCGCCAGGGCCAGCAGCAGCGAGAACGCGCCCTTGCCCAGCGACAGAGCCGGCTTAGCCAGGCCCTGACCGACGCTCAGCAGCTTGGGCGCGTTGTGCTGGACCCAGTTCGCTATGTGGTACTTGCGGACCAGGTGCCCGATCGTGCCCTGGCCGCGCTCGGCCTGCTGGACATAGGACGGCAGCGCGTGCGCCAGGTGCGTGAACCCGTTGGCCAGCGGCACGCCGAAGGCGATCGCCAGGCCGAAGAACACCAGCAGGCCCCAGAACGTCACGATCGCGACCGCCCAGCCGCGCCGCTTGATCTTCCACCGCTGCAGCGCGACGACCAGGGGGTTCAAGATCAGCGCGACGAACCCGGCCACCAGCATGAACAGCAGCACATCGCGGAGCCGGTAGACGAGCTTGCCAACCAGGTAGGCCACCACGACGATGCCCACCGTGGCCAAGATGGCCCGCAGCGGGATGCCCCGGACATCGGATGCGGCCCACAGGCGCGAGAGCCTGGTCGGCGGCGGCAGCGGCTGCTCGCCGGCCACGTACTGCTCGCTGGCGTCCGGCTGGTCGCCGGCGTCGCGGCTGTCTTCGCTCACGCAATGAGACGCTACCGGTCCGGCCGCTAGATAGGACCCAAACAGTGCCCAAACACCCGTGCGCAACCCGCGCGAGCTTCCGCCACGGGGGATGATGGCGGCATGGACGCGATCGACGAACTGGCCCGAGCCCTGCCCAGCGAAGTCCTGGTCACCGACCCCGACATCATGCGGTCCTACTGCCGGGACCGGGCCGCGCTGGTCGGCGCGGGAACGCCGGTCGCGGTGGCCCGCCCGACGAGTACCGAACAGGTCAGCGAGATCATGCGGTGGGCAACCAGGCACCGGGTGATCGTGGTCCCGCGCGGCGCGGGCACGGGGCTGTCCGGCGGGGCCAACGCGATCGACGGCTGCCTGGTCATCAGCCTGGAAGCGATGACGAGAATCCGCGAGATCGACCGCGCCGACCAGGTGGCCGTGGCCGAAGCAGGAGTCATCAACGCCGACCTCGGAAGAGCGGTGCGCGAGCAGGGCCTGTTCTACCCGCCCGATCCCGGCAGCTTCGAGATCTCCACCATCGGCGGCAACATCGCCACCAACGCGGGCGGCATGCGCTGCGTCAAGTACGGCGTGACCAGGGATTCCGTGCAGCAGCTTGAGGTGGTGCTGGCCGATGGCCGGATCATGCAGACCGGCGCCCGCACGATCAAGAACGTCGCCGGACTCGACCTGACCAGCCTGTTCATCGGCTCGGAGGGCACGCTCGGCGTCATCACCGCCGCCACCGTCCGGCTGCGGCCCGCGCCAGCCACCCCGCCCGCCGTGATCGTGGCCAGTTTCCCGACCCTTCCGGCGGCCGGCGACGCGGTCGCCACGATCGCGGCCACGGCGGCGATCCCCAGCATGCTCGAGCTGATCGACCACGAGACCATCAACCTGATCGAGGACTACCGCCGGATGGACCTGGACCGGGATGCGGCCGCGCTGCTGATTGGCCAGGCCGACGGCGAGGACGCGCTCGCCGAAGCCAGGCGGATCGCCGGGCTGTGCGAGGCGGCCGGCGCCGACTACGTGGTGTGCACGCAAGATCCGGCCGAGGCCGACGCGCTGATCGCGGCCCGCAGGCTGGCCGGATCGGCGATGCTCGACAGCGGGCCGACGGTCATCGAGGACGTTGGCGTGTCCCGGTCCAAGCTCGGTGCGATGCTCACGCGGATCCAGCAGATCTCTCGCGATGAGAAGATCCGCATCGCCACCGTCGGTCACGCCGGAGACGGCAACCTGCACCCGACCCTGCTCCTGCCCGACACCGAGCCCGCAACCATCCAGCACGCGCTCGCCGTCGCCGAGTCGATCTGCCGGGCGGCGCTCGCCTACGGCGGCACGGTGACCGGCGAGCACGGGGTCGGAGTGCTGAAGCGGGACTGGCTGGCCGCTCAGCTCGGCGACACCGTGCTCGATGTTCATCGTCGAATTAAGGATGCGCTCGACCCGCTGGGCCTGCTCAACCCCGGTCGTGCCTGGTAGGACTCACTCAGTCTCAGCCTGGACCGGCCGCCGCAGCAGGATGGCGATCACGATCGCGGCGCCGACCGCGATGCCGGCCGTGATTCGCAGGGCCAAATGCATCCCGTCCGCAAACGCGTTCTGAGCCTGGACGAACACCGCTCCGCCGATGTGCTCGGCGACGGCGACCGAAGCCTTGGCGGCTCCGGCGTCGGCGGGCAGGTGGCTCTGGTAGGCGGCGGTGAGCACGCTGGCCAGCACCGCGATCCCGACCGCGCCGCCAACTTCCCTGGACAGGTCGTTCAGCGCCGAGCCGACGCCCTGCTGGGACGCGGGCAGCGCCGAAGTGATGCCGCTGGTCGCGGGCGGCATGGCCAGCCCCATGCCGATGCCGAGCGGGATCAGCCCGGCGGCGATGAGCCAGTAGCTGCTGGCGCTGGTCAGCTGACCCAGCACGACGAGTGCCGCCGCGATCAGCACCAGCCCGCCGGTGATCGGCACGCGCGATCCGAGCTTGGCCACCAGCTTCGGCGCCAGCCGCGCGGTCGGCATCATAGCCGCGGCCATCGGCAGCATGCTGACTGCCGAGACCAGACCGGAGTCGCCGCGGACGAGCTGCAGGTACTGCAAAACCAGAAAGATAAAACCGAAGAAGGAGAAAAATTGGACGAAGATGGACAGGCTTCCAGAGGCCAGTCCACGATGAGCGAAGATCCTCGGGTCGAGCATCGGGGCCCGCCGCCCCTTCCGGGCAACACTGTGCTCGAAGAATATGAAGCCGGTCAAGACGACGAGCCCGGCGCCCAGCCCGCCCAGCGTGCGAGCCGAGCCCCAGCCCTGACTGGGCGCCTCGATGATCGAGTACACCAGCGCGACCAGGCCGACCACGGCGAGCACGGCACCGCCGAGGTCGAGGCGGGGACTGTCGTGATCGGCCGACTCGGGCACGAAGCGGAGCGTGCCGGCGATGGCGATCACGGCCAGCACCACGTTCAGCCCGAACACCGAAGGCCACGACCAGACCTCCAGCGCCAGCCCGGTCACCAGCAGGCCCAGAACCGCCGCCCCGCCCGCCACTGCGGCCCAGACGCTGACCGCCCTGGTGCGCTGCTCGGCCGCGAAGGTCCCGGTGATCGTGGACAAGGTGGCGGGCATGACCAGCGCGGCGCCGAGGCCGATCACGGCCCGCAGGCCGATCAGCTCGCCCGCTGAGGTCGCGGTCATGGCGACCGCCGAGCCCGCTCCGAAGATCGTCAGCCCGGCGAGCAGCGCCTTCCGGCGGCCGAAGCGGTCGCCGATGGCTCCGGCGGGCAGCAACAGCGAGGCGAACACCAGTGAGTAGGCGTCAATGATCCAGGCCAGCTGGGTCTGGGTGGCGTGCGTCGCCCTGGCGATCCCGGGCAGCGCCACGTTCAGCGAGGACATCGCCGCCACCACGGCGGCGAGCGCCAGGCAGACGACGGCGGTGACGACTCCAGGGCGAATGGCGGACGGGGTTCCGAACTTGGCGGGAGGGCGGGTCTTGGTCATCATCTCGGGGGCTCCTGACTTGCGGGCGCATGCTCAAGGCTCTGTGCTTTAGAATGACATTACGTAACTCTAGAATCACATTACATATCTCTGGAGTCTCATTCAAGAGCTTGCTAGGATGTTCTTATGAACGACGAGGCGAAGACCGGCCAAAGGCGGGTCAGCAGGCAGCGCGAGGCCGGCGAAGCCACCCGGCGGGAGACGCGGCGGCGGCTGCTGGCGGCCGCCAAGGCCGAGTTCGCTGAGCGGGGTTACGCGGCGGCGACGGTGATCAGGATCGCCGAGCGCGCCGACGTCTCGGTACAGAGCCTGTACTCGAACTGGGGCAACAAGCGGAACCTGCTGCGCGCCGTCATGGAGAGCTCGGTCACCGGCGACGAGGACCGTCCGCTGGTCCCCGGGCAGCCGCCGGCGATCATCGTCGCCACGCTCGACCCGGAGGACGCCAAGGACCCGCGCAGGCTGCTCGCGCACCTGGCCCGTCAGTACCGGCTGCTGGCCGAGCGGTCGGCGGTCGCCTGGCAGACCTACCGGGACGGTGCGGGCATCGACCCGGACATCGCGGCCGACTGGAAGCTACTCAACAATCTTCGGCGGCAGGCGTTCCGCACCATGATCGAGCGGATTCCCGCTGACCAGCTGCGCCAGGGGCTCAGCCGCGGCTCCGCCGCCGACACGGCCTGGGTGATCGCGAGCCCGGACACCCACGACCAGTTGGTCCGGCACGCCGGCTACGACTACGACCAGCTGGAAGCGTGGGTGCTGACCACGCTGCTGGCGGCGGTACTGGGCTAAGCCGGAGCGCCGCGCATGAGCGGAGGACTCAGCCACCTGGCCGGCCCGCGCCGGTAGAGCGTGGCCGGGCGACCGGTTTCCGGGGCTCGGCGACCCCCGGTCGCCTGGACGAATCCGGCCGTGCTCGCTACCTTCCGGCTGAAGTTCCTGGGGTCAAGCGTGGTGTTCCACATCGCTTCGTAGACGCTGCGCAGATCGCTGATCGTGAATTCCTCGGCGCAGAATGCCGCCGCCACGGTCGTGAACTCCAGCAGCGACCGGCCGCGTTCGACGGCGTCATCGAGAATCAGCGTGTGATCGAAGGCCAGGGTGCCGCGCATCTCGCTGACCGGCGCCCACCGGGCGCTCGCCGCATCAGAGCCGCCGACGGGGAACGGCAAGTCAGGGGCGATGGCCAGATAGGCCACGCTGACGACGCGCCCGCGCGGGTCACGCTCGAGATCGTCATAGACCGCCAGCTGCTCTAGGTGCAGGTCGCTGCCGTCCAGGCCGGTCTCCTCCGCCAGTTCGCGCAGCGCCGCGTCGAACAGGTTCTCTCCTTTTCGCAGGAAGCCGCCGGGCAGGGCGGCCTGGCCCGCGTAGGGCTCGTTACCGCGCTCCACGACCAGCACGGAAAGAACGCCGTCGCGCACAGTCAGGATCGCCAGGTCCACAGTCAGGTAGACGAGCAGCTCATCGGGGTCGATCACGAGTCAAGACTATCTTGATGTCTCGATGACAATAAGCCGGGCGGCGTGAGCAGCCGTGGTCGTCAGGGGCGGGATTTGGCGACCGACTCGAGGAAGTCCAGGGTCTGCTGGTGCATGGCCGGCTGATCGAACTCCGGCGCGCCGTGGTTGGCGCCCTCGATGACGACCAGCTCGGCCCGCGCTCCGGCGCTGGTCAGAGCCTCGTGCAGGCGGCGGCTCTGATCGAAGTCGACGACGGTGTCGGCGTTGCCATGCGCGATCAGGAACGGCGGGCTGGTGGACCTGGCGTAGCGGCACAGGTTCGCCAGTTCGGCGTCTTCCGGGCGCTGCGCTGGCTCGAATCCGAGGAACCTGATCAGCGGCGAGTCAGAGGTGGTGGCCATGGTCGAGAAGTCGGCGGGAGCGTAGTGGTCGATCACCGCGTCCAGGACGATGGAGACCTCGGGGGTCGGGCCCAGGCTGCCGGTCAGGCCCGGGAGGTCAGGGCCGGTCAGTGCCAGCGCGTTCATCAGGTAGCCGCCTGCGCTCGATCCGAAGCCGATGACGAAGCCGGGATCGAGCCGGTACTGCTGGGCGTTGGCGCGGACCCAGCGAACGGCGGCGGCCAGGTCGTGGATCGGAAACGGGAAGTGTGCTTCGGCGGCTAGCCGGTAGTCCACCGAGGCGACCGCATAGCCGGCCTTGAGCAAGAACGCCCACGGTCCCATCGTCCGGGTGCCGGCCACGAACCCGCCCCCGTGGGCGTACACCACGACCGGGCAGGCGTGGTCGCCGTCGGGGACATGCAGGTCGAGCACGAGCGGCCGGTAGGCGGGCACCACCGCGTACTCCAGCTCGAAGTAGCTGTCGACTCCGTCAAAGACCCGGTGCGCCCTCGGGGAGGCTAGCTCGGGCCTGGGCATGGGCAGACGCGGGGCGGCAGGAATGGTCATTCCCCGACCCTAGTACCGCATCGCGCAGCGCTGGGCCGGTCTAGGCTGGCGGCCGTGATTGAGATCATGCGATTTCAGCTTCATCCGGACTGCGATGAGGCGGCGTTCCTGATTGCCGACAAGAAGGTGCAGGAAGAGTTCGCCTACGCCCAGCCCGGACTCCAGCGCCGGACGACGGCTCGCGGCCGGGACGGCAACTGGATCGTGATCGATCTGTGGCGGTCGGCCGCCGACGCCGACGCGTGCGACGGTCGCTGGGAAACCGATCCGATCGCGCAGCACTTCATGTCGTTCGTGGACCACGTATCGGTGGAGCGCTACGACCAGCTGAGCTGACTTCCTACTGCTGCACGAGCACCAGGCGGTTGCCTTCTGGGTCGGTGATTCCGGCCAGCGTGGGACCACCGGGCACGTCGAACGGCTGGGCGGTGATCGTGGCGCCGAGCCCGACGGCCCGATCGAGCGCTTTGGCCAGGTCCCTGACCTGGATGTACAGCGCGATCGACGGTTCGCGTCCCGGTCTGATGTGACCGGCCGGCCCGGGCTCTGGGCCGCCTAGTCCGGACGGGATCGTCCTGATCCAGCCCTCTCCGACCTCCCAGTTGAACAACGCGGCGTAGAACGCGGCCTGCGCGCCGGCGTCGCGCGCGACGATCTCCCAGTGCACCATCGGCCGCGCCCAGTCTGTGCTGGCTGGTTCAGGGCTCATGATCTCGAGCCTAGCGGGACTGATGGCAGACCGCGTGCTGGCTGGTCTTAGGTTGAGGTTGCCGCCGATGTCGGTATAGAGCGCCAGCGCCGTCGGCGTACCGGCCCCGCTGAATGTCGGCGACGCTGATATCGGCCCGACTCGGGGCAGTCGAAAGGGATTAACAAGATGTCAGCGGTCATTGAAGTTCAGCATTTGCGCAAGAGCTACGGGGACACCGTGGCGGTCGACGACATTTCGCTGAGCGTGCAGGAGGGGGAGGTCTTCGGGATTCTCGGGCCCAACGGCGCGGGCAAGACGACGACGGTCGAATGCGTCGAGGGACTGAGGGCCCCGGACCAGGGGACAATCCGGGTGCTCGGGCTCGACCCGCTCAGGGACCGGTCCGAGCTGACCCAGCAGGTCGGCGTGCAGCTGCAGGACAGCCAGTTGCCCGCTCGCGCTGCTGGGCAATCCGAGGGTCGCGGTGCTCGATGAGCTGACCACCGGGCTCGACCCGCAGGCCAGGCGCGACACCTGGGAGCTGATCGAGCGGGTGCGTGACCGCGGGGTCACGATCGTGCTGGTCACCCATTCGATGGAGGAAGCCGAGCGGCTGTGCGACCGGGTCGCGCTGATCGACTCCGGTCGTCTCGTGGTCCTCGATACCCCGGCCGCGCTGACGGAGAAGGTCGAGACCGGGCAGCGGATCCAGTTCTGTCCTTCCGAGCCACTGGATGACGCGCTGCTGACCAGCCTGCCCGACGTCACCGGCGTCGTTCGCCGCGGTGACCTCGTGGTGGTCACCGGCAACAGCAACGCGCTGGCGGCGGTCACCTCGGTGCTGGCCAGGCACCAGATCGTGGCCCGCCAGCTCCGGGTCGAGCAGGTCAGCCTGGAGGACGTGTTCCTGGCGCTGACCGACATCTACGTGCCGATCGTGATCTTGATGTCGATGGCGCTGCTCGCCCTCGGCGTGCCGGCCGTGCTGACCGGCTACCGGGAGAAGGGCGTCTTGCGGCGGCTGCAGGCGACGCCGGCCGGCGCGGCCCGGGTGCTCGCCGCCCAGTTGCTGGTCAACCTGATCCTCGTCGTGATCTCGGTGATGCTGGTGCTGGCCGTGGCCAGGCTCGGGTACGGCGTGGCCCTGCCCAGGCAACTGGCCGGGTTCGCGCTCAGCGTGCTGCTGACGCTGGCCGCACTGCTTGGCCTGGGCCTGTTCATCGCCGCGATCGCGCCGAGCACGAGGGTTTCCCAGGTCATCGGCGGGCTGCTGTTCTACCCGATGCTGTTCTTCTCCGGCCTGTGGTTCCCGATCCCGCTGATGGCTCCGGCCTTGCAGCACATCGCCCACGCGAAATGGTTCCGCTGGGAGTAGATTCAAATCGGAGGACTGATGGGCGGTCTGATGAGCCCGGGGACGCAGCCCGTCTCCGCGGAACCGGCACGTCATCTCATGAGCCCGGGGACGGATTCGGTCCCCGGGCCACCGGCCGATGAGCCGCAGCCGACGCCTGAGCCGCGGTGGCCGCCGCCTTTTACGGTCACGATCCTGCCGTACATGATGCTGTTCTTCTGCGTCTTCCTGACGCTGATCTTCCAGCAGGCCACCCCGGTCACCATGGCCATCAACGTGGGCCTGAGCGCGCTGGCCGGAGCGTGGATCGTGGCCTGGCACAACCGGCCGCGGATGACGCTCGTCTTCATGACCGGGCTCATCTTGATCATGATGGTCCTGGTGTTCAGGGCATCCTGGTACGGGTTCTTCACGCTGACCGCGTACTTTTACTCGATCAAGCTCCTGCCGTGGCCGTCCCGGCTGATCGGGGTCGGGTTCGTCGGCTTCATGGCGGCCGTGTCGCAGAGCTATTACCTTGTCAAGACCGATTCCACCGGCGCGCTGGTCTTCCTGGTCGTCGTCCTGGTGAATGTCGGCGGCTCGTGCCTGTTTACCTACTACAACTGGAACAGCACGGTGCAGGCGGAGCGGCGCCAGCAGGCGGTCGATGAGCTGAGCGAGGCCAACCGCAAGCTGGAGGCGGCGCTGGCGGAGAACGCCGGCCTGCACGCCCAGTTGCTGACCCAGGCCAGGGAGGCCGGAGTGCTCGACGAGCGGCACCGGATCGCCCGCGAGATCCACGACACGCTGGCCCAGGGACTCACCGGGATCATCACGCAACTGCAAGCCGCCGAGCAGGCAGACCAGGACCCGGCCGCCTGGCGCAAGCACGTACAGGCCGCGACCGGGCTCGCCCGGGAGAGCCTGACCGAGACCCGGCGCTCGGTGCACGCGCTGCGTCCTGAGTCGTTGGAGAGCGCGGGGCTCAGCGACGCGCTGGCCGCCGTCAGCGAGCGCTGGTCGTCCTTGCACCAGATCCCCGTCCAGGTCACGACGACGGGCATCGAGGTGCCGTTGGCCCAGCAGGCCGAGTTCGTCCTGCTGCGGACGGCCCAGGAAGCGCTCGCCAATGTGGCCAAGCACGCGCGCGCGAGGCGAGTGGGCCTGACGCTGTCCTACCTGCCGGGCGAGATCGCCCTGGATGTCCGGGACGACGGCCGGGGGTTCGATCCGGCGGCGGTGCCAGACGGCGGATTCGGGCTGGTCGCCATGCGGCAGCGGGTCCAGGACCAGTCCGGGGCCCTGCTCATCGAGTCCGAGCCGGGCGGCGGCACCGCGGTCTCGGCCCGCCTGCCCGTCGGTCCCGTCCCCGCAACTACAGCCCCGGCCGAGGTGCCCGCGTGACCGCACCCATCAAGACTCCGATCAAGCTGCTGATCGTCGATGACCACCCGGTGGTCAGGGACGGGCTCAGCGGGATGTTCAGCCCGGATCCGGAATTCGAGGTCGTCGGTGAGGCCGGTGACGGCGCCGAGGG